>CAZOSQ010000041.1:0-11517 GCA_964582245.1 uncultured Bacteroidales bacterium
AGTACAAGTAACCGGCTATTCCACCGGTTATAATTCCAACAATAATGATCCAGTTCTTTTTTATTAAAGATTTTAAATCCATATTATTATTTTTTATGTTACCATTAAAACATCGTTGATGGCTTTTTTAAATGATTCTTTTGGTAAAGCCCCCATGGACATTTGCGGTTGACCTTCTGCAGGTATAAAAAGCAATGAAGGAATACTCTGGATACCAAATATAGATGATAATTCTCTTTCTTGTTCGGTATCAACCTTGTAAATGTCGATTTTTTCACCGTACTCACTTTTCAACTCTTCTAAAATGGGAGCAATCATCTTGCAAGGCCCACACCAATCAGCATAAAAATCAATAATTGCTGGTTTTTTACCTTCAAATTTCCAATCTTTATTTTTTTCAAAATCAAACACTTTTGATTTAAATGTCTCTTTTGTTAAATGTTCTAGTGCCATAATTATAATTTTAAATAATCCTATTTTTAATATACATACATATAAACATATGCAAATATATAAATATTATATTACATAACCAAAATGTTTAAAATAAATTTAATTGCATTGAAGAAATATTTTAAAATAAGTGCATGTATTATATTGATAAACTGTTGTATAGTAGATAAACATGCAATTTGCAAATTAGTTAAAATTGATTTAATTTTTGACCGGTTCGGCATAATATTGGTATCTTAATTATTAAAAAAAACATAATTATGAAGTATGCTGATTTCCATTTTCATCCTGCTTTTAAAACCTTTCTTGGATCTAGTGATGAAAAGAAACGAAAAAATTGTTGGAAAAGGGTTAAATTAAAGGGATTATTAAAGGGGATTGATATTACGGTTGGGAATATCATGAGATCCCAGGCCAGTTTATACCAGTTGAAAATGGGCAAAGTAAACCTCGCGGTTGCTGCCATCCCTGTTTTTGAATCTCCCATGTTCAGGGGGGAGATATTTCGCATTAACAATACTGTTATTAACTTGGTTTCCTTGGCTAAATCAGTGAAAGAATTGGATGAAGAACTTTTCCTGAGAATAGCAAACCAGCAAGTTGACTTACATGAAATGTTCTTAAGTGTTAAAAGACACTTAATGAATGCCAGTAAATATTTTCATGTACCACGTAATTATATGGAAATAAAAAAGAAAAAATTGAATTTGATCCCAGCCATTGAAGGGGCAAATGTTTTTCTATCAAATTATAATCACTACACAGAAAAAGAGGTGCTTGAAAACCTAGATCAGGTAAAAAAAGATGATGTGCCGTACTTGTATTTGACTTTGTGTCATTTGTCTAAAAATCCTTTTTGTACGCATGCATTTGGCATGAAAATCATAAAAGATGATGAATTACTTCCTATAGGAAAAGGAATAACAAAACTTGGATTCAAGGTAATAAAAAAAGCATTGGATAACCTTGGACAAAAACCTATATTTATAGATATCAAACATATGAGTTTTTTATCCCGGCTTGAATATTACCATTTATTGAAAAAAGATTATCCTAATGTCCCAATTGTAGCATCTCATTGTGCTGTAAATGGAGTATCCTATAAAAAAATGCCCATAAAAAGGGTTATTCATGAGAATGGAAATGTAAACGTGGATTACTTTATACCCAGGGGGATAGCTGGTATCACTTTTAATCCTTGGTCCATAAACTTATATGACGAGGAAATATCCATTATTATAAATTCGGGGGGTATCATCGGGTTGAACCTTGATGAAAGGATTTTGGGTGTACCGGTAAAAGTGAATAATGAATTTTTTAGCAAAGCTGAGTTTAGAAAGCATCGAAGATTTATACAAAAAAACCTTCATCATTATAAAAAGATGGATGGAGAAAGAAATAATCAAGTATTTCGCAATAAACCTATATATCATTTATGCAATAATATTTTGCACATGGTGAAAGTAGGAGGTGAGAGGGTATGGGATCATTTGGTTATAGGTTCCGATTTTGATGGTTTGATCAAACCGATACGGGAATGCAAAACTGCTGCTGACTTTCCCCGGCTAAAAAGAAAATTAATTAAGTATTTACCTAAATTGGCAGAAAAGGATCCAGGGACTGATTATCATATAGGTGATATAAAAAAGAGGGTAAATAATATCATGCATGACAACATGGTAAGTTTCCTGGAAAAATATTATTAACGATTTTTTCTTTTTCTACTTCTTATTATTATACAACCTGGTTTAGCCGAAAACAAACAGTTTTAAATTTATTGCTTCCATGTTAGGTTTAAATTTTCTTCTTGTTCATACTTTGAGATTAGATAACATATTAGTTACCAAAACACCATAAGTATTGACAATTTCGTTATTAGATTTTTTATTTACAGGTAAAGATACTGATGTTTTCCTTTCCATCGGTGGTACATGAAAAAACCAATTGTTTATTGAATTCTAAAAAATCAAATTGTTTTTCAAAATCTTGTCAGTACCTTTGTTATTTAAATCGAAGGTAGGGGGACAATTGAAAAAAGCTAAGCGGCTGTTGACACTTAAAAACCGCTTTAAGGGCTTCTATCAAAAAGTCTATTCTATTGTTCATGATTCTTGTTAACCTTGTTACTGTATATTTTATCAATTTGTTATAAGTTTTTGATTCTTGGTAATGATTTTAAAAAAGAGTGTGGTAAATCTTGTTAAAAAAACAGGTACTTTAGTTAAATAAATAATCTCGAGGTTATTTTACTGATTTAAACCATTAATTATCTATTTAACAAACTATTGATCATGGTTAGTCTTGTTCTATTGGCTATATTTTATTTTATTTTTCCCGCGATTGTTCTTTTACTATGCCAAAAATTTATTTTTTTTAAAAGGGTAGGGGCAGTTATTTGCTGTTACATAGCTGGAATAATAATAGGTAATAGCGGCTTTCTAACACCCAATTATCGTGATTTATTAGAATTATTTTCTGGTATAACCATCATAATAGCTTTACCATTACTTCTTTTTACTCTTGACATTAGAAAGTGGAAAAAAATGGCAAGGAAAACATTTATTTCCTTAATAATTGGGGTTTCATGTGTTATTGTCATTTTGTTATTCCAATATTTTTTATGGATCAACGAGTTTGAAGATGCTTGGAAACTTATAGGTTTATTGGTTGGGGTATATTCCGGGGGCACTCCAAATTTAGCCGCGATAAAAGAAGCTTTACAGGTGGATGATTCAATATATATCATGGTACATACGGTTGATTTATTCATATCAGCAATTTATCTCTTCTTTTTAATGACTGTAGGGATTTGGTTTTTTCGTAAGTTGTTACCAAATTACCGTAAGGTTGATAAAGAAGAATTGGAGGAAAAACAGTTTGAAAATTATCTATCCTTGTTGAAAAAAGAAAACAGGATGAAAATCCTGGTATCTTTGGGATTGTCCCTTTTCCTAATGGGGCTTGGCCTGGTGTTCCATCATTTTTTACCCGGGAGTTTTGCGATGGCAGGATTAATACTCTTTATTACGAGTTCGGGGATTTTATTTTCATATTTTCCTTTTACCAAGAAATTGGAAGTGTCCTTTGATTTAGGTATGTATTTCGTTTTAATCTTCAGCTTGTCAGTAGCCTCCTTGGCAGAAATTAATGAAATAATATCCAGTCCCGTAAGCATCATTTTCTTTGTTGCTTTTACAGTATTCGGGTCTTTGTTTTTGAACATTCTTTTTGCTCGTTTATTTAAAATCGATTCTGATACCACCTTAATTACCTCGGTGGCCCTGATTTGTTCCCCTCCCTTTGTACCTTTAATGGCCGGTGCCATGAAAAATAGGGAAATTATTATCCCAGGTATTACCATAGGGGTTATTGGTTTCGCGATAGGTAATTACCTCGGGATTTTTTTTGCTTACCTGTTGAAACAGGGATTTTAAGCTTTAGGTTATGCTTGGCTTGACATTAGCATTGCAGTTGACTGCCTTGTCGTAAAACAAGATTTAAATTACCGGATGAGAAACTATGGGAATCATCCGGGAAAATGTTTGCATCCAATATTCTTGGGGATTATTTTTTTATTTAACACGTTAAATGTTTATTAACAATTCGTTAAGAAAAGAATGTTTTTGACTTTTTAATAACAAATCGCTAAATTAGGTGTTATAAAATATATTATTTATTATTTTTGTTGGACATGGAGGGGGAAAAATATAACAATGGAACATAAGAGCCGGGAAAAATAGACCAGTGATTAAGAGCCGAATTTGAAAAATACAAGCGGGAATATCTTAGATCAAATGGTGCATCCAGCGGGAGAATTAAAAAACAAGCAGTTACTTCATAATTAATACATCATAGCAGACATGCGGTAGGATATATCAAAATAGAAAATATACTTGGTGAGGGAACAATTTATTATTGTTAATTGAGGAGTATGCTGGAGATTAAAAATATTTTAAACCGACCTTGAATTCATGCAGTAAAGATAATTTAAGGAAGATTTACATTTTGATAATGTTAAATAATAAATAAATGGGCAAAGAACATTACGTAGAAAAAGTTTTAACCGGCATTGAAGGTTTGGACGATATAACCTATGGCGGTTTGCCGAAATACAGGGCTACTTTAGTCAGTGGGTATGCCGGGTGCGGGAAGACTGTCCTTGCCATGCAGTTCATTCTTAATGGCATTATCCAACATGATGAACCGGGAGTTTTCATTTCCATGGAAGAAACGGAAACCGACCTGAGGAACAACATGGCTTCCTTCGGGTATGACATCGGAAAACTGGAAAATGAAAACAAAATCTATATCGAAAATGTAAAAATAGGTCATACAGATCTTTTTGGCTCGGGAAATTTTGACATGAGTGCCCTGTTGATTCGAATCGAATTAGCTATTAAGAGTGTGAATGCCAAGAGGATCGTCATTGATACCCCGGAAATGATTTTCAATGATATACAAGATGAAAATATCTTCCGGCGAGAATTTCTCCGCATGATTAATTGGTTAAAAGAACGGGGACTTACCGCTGTTTTTACAGCCGGCAGGAAAGAAAATCAGTTGACAAAGACAGGGATCGAGGAGTTTGTGACCGATTGTGTGATTCTTTTGAAACATATCAAGGTGGATAATGTTTATACCCGGAGACTGCATATACTGAAATACCGGGGCAGCAAGCATGGCACCAATGAATACCCGTTCCTGATTGACCACAAGGGGATTTCCCTTTTGCCAATTACCATTCCTTATGAAAAGGATATTATTTCAAACGAAATCCTTTCCACTGGCATTGAAGGTTTGGATGAACAGATCAACAAGAAAGGAATTTATAAGGGTAGTACCTTGCTTATTTCGGGTACCTCTGGAACAGGAAAAACAACACTTGCTGTTTCTTTTTGCATGAGTGCTTTAAAAAACAATCTGCGTTGTTTGTTTTTTGCTTTCGAGGAAACCAATTCCCAGCTCCAAAGAAACATGTTCTCTGTTGGATTTGATTTTAAAAAATATGAAAAAACGGGTGCATTAAAAATTGCCGCGGAACGCCCTACTCTTTTCGGGCTGGAAACCCATCTTGTCAAGTTGCACAAGTACATAGAAGAATTCAATCCTGACGTAGTAATCCTTGATCCTATTACCAACCTGATCCAGGTGGGCACTATTATCGAAGTTCGCGGCATGTTGTTGAGAATGGTTGATTTTATGAAAAGTAAGCTGATCACCAATGTCATGACCTCGCTTAAAGGTGGTATTGATACTAACAAGGAACTGGGCATGTCTTCGATCGTGGATACATGGTTCCAATTAAAGGGTGTTGAAGAAAAGAATGCCAGCAGGCTTACAATGCAAATTTTAAAGGCAAGGGGATTGGCACATTCCAGGGATTTATTCTACCTGAATTTTTCTCCGGGTGGGCTTAACATTGAAAAAATCAATAAATAAAATTCTATGACTGGTGACAAACAAGATATAGTTTATCATTTCAACTTATTTATCGCGGGTATGTCACCTAATTCATTTCGTGCTATTGAGAATATCAAGGATATTTGTGAGCAATACCTGCAATATCCTTACGAGCTTGAGATAATAGATATTTACCAGCAGCCTTTACTGGCCAAGGAAAACGACCTGCTGGCAACACCAACTTTAATACGTACCCATCCACTTCCCCGTAAAGTAATTGTCGGGGACCTTTCGGAGACAGAAAAAGTCCTTAATACCTTGGAAATTACCTATAAAAAGAGATAATATGGAGGAAAGTCAAAGAGATGATTTACTAGGTGAAATTGACCAGCTTCGTAAAAAACTCCAAATGACACAGGATGCCCTGGAGGCACTAAAGCAAAATAAAATAGACCACCTTGCCTCCTTTACCGGTGAAGTCGGATCGGACCAGGAAAGGATAGATATCATGTACCGGCTTGTTTTAGAGAACATGAGCGAGGGGGCACTGGTGATCAATGAACAAAAAACCATTCTCTATGCTAACCTTCGGTTCTCCGAATTCATGGGTACACCTTTACAAAAAATTATCGGGGCTGATGTACGTTCCTTGGTTGATGAGGGACAGCTAAACCAACTTGAAAAATTACTGCAACAGGAACCCGGCCAAAAGAGCCGTCTCGAGGTTTCGTTAATAAACAAGGGAACTGTTTACAGGAATTTCCTTTTTTCCGTTTCATCCTTTTACCAATCGGCTGGTAAATACCATATCGTGATTGCAACAAACCTTACTGAACAGAAACAAGCAGAGGAAAAACTTAAAAAAGCCAAGGAAATCCAGATCAACTGGAACAAGAAACTTGAAGAAAAAGTAAAAGAGCGTACCATTGAACTTATGGAAATAAATAAGTACCTGGATAATTTCGTACATGCTGTCGCACATGACCTACGCACTCCCGTGGCCAATCTAACCCTCACCCAGAAAATCTTTCATAAAGCCCCTGAATGGGAAAAAGATAAATTATTTACCATGATCAGTAAAAATATAGAAAAGTTGGACATTACCTTGCGTGGATTGGTTCAAATTATAGATACACAGGGTAAAAAGGAGCTAAGCGAGCCGGATATTGATATCATGGAAATAATTAACCTCGTGCTGGAAGAAGAAAGCGACTGGATAAAACAGAAGAATGGCATTATAAAAACAAGTTGCAATATTTCACCCCGGATCAACTACGTAAAAGGCTACCTGTGGAGCATTGTTAAAAATATGGTCAGCAATGCTTTAAAATATTCTTCACCCAAGCGGCAGCTTATTTTAGATATCATGATAGATAAGAAAGGTGACCTGTTCCTTATTACATTTACCGATAATGGTTCGGGCATTGATCTTGAAAAATATAAACAAGATATTTTTCAACCTTTTAAAAGATTCTCTTCAAAGGAGAAGGGGCTTGGTATCGGGCTACATATCATCAATACCATGGTCAGGAAAAATGGGGGGCATATCGAAGTGGAAAGTGAACCGGGTGAGGGAACTACCTTCAAAGTTTTCCTAAAAGAATATGATGTTTGATTCCTCCAAGCTAGCTTATTGTTTTACCGTCAATGTTAAAGATTCAAGGTTATTGCTATGTGGACCTACCATGATTTTATACTTACCTGGCTCCATCGAATACATATTTTTTTCCAAGTTATAAGAAGATAATTTTTTAGGGGTGATATCAAAAGAAACGGTTTTTGTTTCGCCGGGAAGGAGTTCGATTCTTTTAAAATCCTTTAACTCTTTTACCGGCCTAAAAACAGATTTTCGATCCAGGTGGTTTATGTATACCTGGATAACTTCTTCACCTTCTCGTTCCCCTGTGTTGGTTACTTCTAATAATAACCTAGTGTGTTCTTTATTATTTATCTCGTTGTTTTCCAGTCTAATATTATTGTATTTGAAAGTGGTATAACTTAATCCATACCCGAAGTGGTAAAGTGGATCTTTCGAGAAGTAACGATAAGTACGATTACTCATCTTATAATCCTCGAAAGGAGGAAGATCTTCAATAGATCGGTAAAATGTGACCGGCAATCTACCAGCCGGATTGTATTTCCCAAAAAGAACATTGGCAATCGCATTTCCAGCTTCTTGTCCACCGTACCAAGTTTCCAGTATTGCGGGGATATGTTCGTCTGCCCAATTAATCGATAATGCACTACCATTTTGCAAAACCAGGACAATTGGTTTTTTTAATTTATAGATGTTTTTCATTAATTCTATTTGTACTCCCGGCAAATCAATGCTAGTACGGTCTCCTCCCTTAAATCCCGGTATATCCAAGTCAGATTCTTCCCCTTCGAGTTCTGGTGATAAGCCTAAAGCTAAAATTATGATATCAGCTTGTTTAGCTTTTTCAATAGCTTCTTTCATAAGATTTTCATTTGGGACAGACCACACAAATTTAAAAACACCTTCTTTTTTTTGATTAATATACTCGATATGTACCGGGTAGGTTTTTCCTTTTTTTAGTTCCATGAAAACGTACTTTTTACTCGGTTCATGGATCGTATTACATTCTATTATTTCATTGTTTACATAGATTTTATAATGACCTTGTCCATATCCACCTATGGCGTATTTCCCGTTTTTAGGAGGAACAAGGTACCCAGTCCATTTCACGCTAAAATTGTACTTGTTTAATCCATTAATGGGGGGATTTTCAAGCCATTTGATATCAATCAAACTGTCTATGATGGTGGCATGTGGCTTTTTGCCAGGAATAGGTTGATTATAATATTTTTCATACAATCCATTTTTCTTTTCCTTGGAATCTAAAAATAAAGCATGGGGAGGAACTTCTTCCAGGTATGGGAAACCTTCAGCCAGGTCACATCCCCGGGCATAAAGAACTTTTGTGTTTCCTGAAACGATATTTTTTATACCTTCCAATAGGGTAGTGACTTCATTGGATAACCCATGATAATTTCCCATGGGTATCTTTTCATCATTTGCACCGGGACCAATAACAGCAATCGTGTTATAGTTATTATCGAGGGGAAGAAGGTTTTTGTGGTTTTTCAACAAAACAATGGATTTTTGAGCAGTTTCCAGCGCCAATTGTTTATTTTCTTTCCCTCCTAAAGTTGATAACGGTATTTTCGCCCATGGTATTGATTCTATAGGATCAAACATGCCAAGTTTAAAGCGAGCACGAAAAAGCCTTGTTACCGCGGTATCTATTTCAGATTCGGAAATCAAATTTTGATTTACAGCTTCCAGCAAGGAATGATATGTATCTCCACAATTTAAATCAGTGCCTGAAACTACAGATAAAGCCGCGGCTTTTCCTGGTGTTTCTACCACCCGGTGATTTTGATAAATATCATATATGGCCCAGCAGTCTGATACCACGTATCCTTTAAAACCCCATATTTTTCTTAAAATTTCATTTTGGAGCCTATGGCTGCCACAGCAAGGCTCTCCTTCATACCTGTTGTATGCACACATAATGGATTGTACATTGCCTTCTTTAATGCAAGTTTCAAAAGCAGGAAGGTAAGTTTCCCATAAATCTTGTTCGGGGGTTGTGGCATCAAACACGTGCCTGTCTGGTTCGGGTCCGCTATGAACTGCGTAATGTTTAATCGTGGCAATGGTTTTCAAGTAACTAGAATCATTTCCTTGTAAACCTTTTATAAAAGCTGTGCCAATTTTACCCGTTAAGAAGGGATCTTCCCCATAAGTTTCTTGCCCGCGACCCCATCTTGGATCGCGAAAAATATTGATATTCGGGCTCCAGAAAGTAAGCCCGCGATAAATGTCTCCTTGAACTTCATTTTCATAATGATGGTACTTGATCCTGGCTTCATCTGAAATGGCAGTAGCTACTTTTAATACGAGGCTGTCATCCCAACTGGCGGCCAAGCCTATTGCCTGGGGAAAAATTGTTGCCTTGCCCGCCCGGCCAACACCATGCAAACACTCGTTCCACCAGTTATAAGCCGGGATTCCCAGCCTAGGAATAGAGTCACTGTTATGTACCATTTGGGATATTTTTTCTTCCAATGTCATACGATTTACCAGGTCCGCTACACGTGTATCAATAGAATAGGAGGGATCCAAGTAAATAGAATTTCCAGGTGTGCTGTTTTTATTCGCACAAGACATCATGAAAAACACCAGGCTCATTAAAAAAATAAGGTTATTCATTCTTTTAAACTATTAGTATGTTACTTTTTTTCATGAAAATAGCTGATTTTTTTTATTCAACCTAATTATAGGTACATAATTACTTAACCCGAATAAGTTATTATTTCTCCTTATTTGCTCAATCATGGGCTTAATAAAATTGCTTTGTCAAGATAGAAATAAGAGTTCATTTAATAAAACATGGAGACCATTTTTAACTATAAAAACACATCTTAATTATCAATAAATCAGTAAAATAAAAAATTGGCACAGCTTTTGAATATATCTGTCAAACAGAATTAAAAAATTTATACCATGAAGAATTTATTATACACTTTGCTGGGTTTTTCAATATTCTTTTTAAGTTGTGAAAAACATCCTGATGCTGATTTTTACGTATCTAATTCATCAGCGGAAATTGGTGAAGCAATTTTTTTCAAAAATACTTCTTATGATGCGTATGAATATGAATGGGATTTTGGTGATGGTACCTGGACCAATATTCATAGTCCCAGCCATGCTTATATTAGTTCTGGTACATATATAGTTACCCTCACGGTTTGGTCCAACGATGGACATAAAGATGTTGTTTCCAAAAGTGTTATAATTAAAAATCCTCCACCTACTGTTTTAGAAATTGAAGTATTGGAATATTACAACCTATATCCAGTTCCCGATGCAAGCGTGTTGCTTTATACGAGTCTAAATGATTGGTATGATCAATACAATCCTTACATGGAAGGACTTACCAATAGCAATGGAATTGTGAGTTTTGTCAATATTCCCGCCATAGAATATTTCCTTGATATTTGGCAGTTTGAACATGATAATTACTTACTGGCAGATGAAGATATCAACAACATTCGCACCGGTATTCTATACCCGAACGAGATAAATTATCTAACAGCCTATGTGGATTTTGTTCCAAGCAAAAAGAAAGGTGGCAAAAGTTCATTAAAGATTATGAAACTCGAGAGAAGAAAACCTATCGATAAGCGCGAACCTATGGAAGAGTTAAAGAAATAGATGAGTTACTTGGTTATTGTTTATTTTGAAGACGGAAACCGCGGTTGCAAAACCGCGGTTTTTTAACAAATCAAAGTCCAAAGACTATACGAACACCGGGATGGAGGAAAAAAATAATAATGGATGTCCCCCATGAGGAATGAGGACATAAATAATCGCCTGATTCTAATAGTACATCAATGATTTTTTTTTCAATTTATGAATACGAATGCCCTCCACAAATTAAATTTTGGTGAAACACAATAATCTTTGAAATTGATACAAGTTTTTAATCTACCCGGGAATTAAAAAAAAACGTTGTCAATTTTTTATTTTTTATGTATGTTTGCACTCCTTTTAAAAAGGAGAAGTTTTCTTTCTTAATTAAGAACTAAGTGTAAACGTTCTCCCGCCATCAATAGTGGTGAGAAGAAACAGAAGCA
>CAZOSQ010000041.1:11617-13741 GCA_964582245.1 uncultured Bacteroidales bacterium
AATGCAATGCCCAGGTGGCGGAACTAAGTGTAAACGTTCTCCCGCCATCAATAGTGGTGAGAAGAAACAGAAGCAGAAGAGAAAGTTCTTTATAAAAGGAAAAAAAATGCAATGCCCAGGTGGCGGAACTAAGTGTAAACGTTCTCCCGCCATCAATAGTAGTGAGAAGAAACAGAAGCAGAAGAGAAAGTTTTTTATAAAAGGAAAAAAAATGCAATGCCCAGGTGGCGGAATTGGTAGACGCGCTAGTTTCAGGGACTAGTGTCCGCAAGGATGTGCAGGTTCGAGTCCTGTTCTGGGCACCGCGGGGAGATTGCTTGCCCCGGGGAAAGAAGCCGGTATTCATGGCTGACACGGTAACAAATCGAACCAATATGGTGTAGGTTCTTTAAATATTTTCATTTATATTTGTACGGGAAAAGTAAAATTTAAACTTTTTTTCCTTGCTTAAACTTGAAGATGAATTCGGGTGGCGGAATTAATCATAGGCGATCTCCCCATCACAATAAAAATAAGCATAATTAGAAAAAAAGTTTTTTAAAGATAAAACAATATTGCCCAGGTGGCGGAACTGGTAGACGCGCTAGGTTGAGGGCCTAGTGACCGATTTAGGTCGTGCAAGTTCGATTCTTGTCCTGGGCACCAATCTTTTTAAAATTCCAATAACATCTAATTAGATCATCCCGACGCAAGATTTTTTTCAAGACGAAAAAGGATGAATATGTTTAATGGGAATCGTATTCCTATTAATTACAATATTTTTAGAAGTCAAATTATTTGATTACGCTTTTCCGGGTTTTATAAATAATTAAAATTCATTTCTTCTCCATTTAAAAAAAAATCTTGCTTATTTTATAACATAATCATAATAAATATTACCATTTTAGTATTCTATAAAGAAAAAATGCTTAAAAATATCTAATTTTTTTTTAGTTGTATTATGGAAGATTATTACCTTTGGTAGATAATTATGACGTATGGCAAAGATAAAAGGTGCGATAGTTGTTGAAGTTGAACGATGCAAAGGTTGCGAACTATGCATTGAAACTTGTCCTACTGACGTGATAAGAATGTCAGCCGAAGTGAATCATAAAGGTTTTAAATTTGCTTACATGGAATATCCCGACAAATGTATAGGTTGTGCTAATTGTGCAATCGTTTGTCCCGACGGAGTAATAAGTGTGTATAAAGCTAAAGTAGACGCAGATTGATCATGAGTGAAATAAAATTAATGAAAGGTAATGAAGCCTTGGCTGAAGCAGCTATACTAGCTGGTACAGATGCTTATTTCGGTTACCCGATTACCCCGCAATCAGAAATTTTGGAATACCTTATGCTCCAGCAACCCGAGAAAAGAACGGGCATGATCGTCCTTCAAGCCGAAAGCGAAATTGCTGCCATAAACATGGTATATGGGGCTGCCTGTACAGGCAAAAAAACTTTAACTTCATCCTCCAGTCCCGGTATTAGTTTAAAACAGGAAGGTATCTCTTATATTGCTTGTGCCGAATTACCTTGCTTAATAGTGAACGTGGTTAGGGGTGGACCCGGACTTGGTACCATTCAAGCTTCACAATCGGATTATTTTCAATCTGTAAAAGGTGGTGGACATGGAGATTACCACTTAATTGTTTTGGCACCTGCGTCTGTGCAAGAGATGGCTGATTTTGTAAAACTAGGCTTTGAACTAGCTTATAAGCACAGGAATCCCGTAATGATCCAGACTGATGCCATTATTGGACAAATGATGGAAAAGGTGAAGTTCTTTGAACCCATGGAGCGATTAACAGAATTTGACCAATCTTGGGTTACCACCGGTAAAACAAGGGAGCGCGAAAGAAATTACGTGACAACTTTAGTCTTAGATTCTGTTAAAATGGAAGAAATAAATATTAAGTTACAGGAAAAATATGAAAGGATAAGAGACCAGGAAGTGAGATACGAGGAAATTCAATGCGAGGATGCCGATTTTATACTTGTTGCTTATGGAGCGAGTGCAAGGATAAGCATGAAAACCATGAAACTGGCAAGAAAAAAAGGATATAAAGTTGGATTATTCCGCCCGATAACCCTTTATCCTTTTCCTGTATTAAGAATCTCTGAATTGGCGGTAAATGCAAAGGG
>CAZOSQ010000042.1:0-13431 GCA_964582245.1 uncultured Bacteroidales bacterium
TACCGTGCCTATTCAATGGCTAATCACCCGGCAGAAGGAAATATCATCATGCTCAATATACGTATAGCAACTCCTCCTTTGGATAGGTCTAAAAAAGCGTTTATGAATGTACCTCCCGGTCTTTGTTCTTCCTTTATTTTTTCCAGGAAACCTGGTGATAAAGTAACGCTATCTGGTCCGTACGGTGAATTTTTTATCAAGGATACTCACCGTGAAATGATTTATATTGGTGGTGGTGCGGGTATGGCTCCCTTACGTTCTCATATATTCCACCTTTTCCATACCCTGAAAACTAAGCGTAAAGTTTCGTATTGGTATGGTGCAAGATCAAAAAAGGAGATCTTTTATGAAAAAGATTTCCGTGATATCGAGAAAAAATTTCCCAACTTCAAGTTTAATATAGCATTGTCAGAGCCTTTGCCAGAAGATAATTGGAAAGGATACACAGGATTCATCCACCAAGTGTTATATGATAATTATTTATCTAAAGTGGATGAACCAGATGAAATTGAATATTACCTCTGTGGCCCCCCCGTGATGAATGATGCTGTTCAAAAAATGTTATATGATCTTGGCGTGCCCGGCGAAATGATTGATTTCGATGATTTTGGTGGATAAATTATTCCTTGTCAAAATTCCTTGATATAATAAAGAGATGTTAATATGACATCTCTTTATTTTTGGGATCAGAAAATACCGAATGACTTATTTCTCGCAAAATAAAATAGTACTAAAAATTTATTTTAAAAGAACCGTTTAAAGCAGTTTTTCGCTGTGGCAACTAAAATTTAAATTTCGTTAATGGCAAATTTACTGATGAGTTCCTACAGGTTCAGGGTCACCCCTGGTTTCTTACCAACCGATAATGCTCCCTCTTGACACATGCAAAAACTTGAATCCTGGTAGTTTATTACCATCTTCGATTAATAAGAAAAAAGCGAAACCATAAAGTTTCGCTTCAAATCCAAAAACAAACATGAGACTGGAGATTCTTATTTCAAAGAAATATTCATTTCAGAAATATTTTTTGGATTATACGGGGTAAGATCTTTTATGTTTAAAATTAATTCATCCCAAGAAGAGCTGGGGGAGGAACCTCCTTGAATAAAACCATGGCTGTTAAAAAAACCCGGGGATGTCGTATTTGAAAGATAGGCATCAATCAATGTGGAATCGGCAGTTGGCCAAACTCTATAAATTTCCATTTTAAAAATATTCTCGATTGAATTTTCTTCCAATAATTTGGTTCTATCATAAGAATCAAAATTACTTGGCGGAAGACCCACTTCTGCTACAGAAATATCTTCTGATTCTTTGCACGAAGCCGCGAAAGCCCAGTTGAATCCTGTTGCTTCAGACAAGAAGGAAGCATTTGGGTGATCAGAATTTCCATATACATCAATAATGTCACCTTTTTTACCCGCGAACATCTTCATATTTTTGACAGCGTATTTCGCATCTTCGTAAGCACTGGTATCCGGAAGGGGTAAATCCACTATTGAAACAATCATATGGGCATCATAATTTAATTCCCCGGCTTCGCTGTAATCAATCCTGAATATGGCTTGTCCAACATCGTTATTGACACGGTCAAAGTTGTTAGGTTTGCAAATGGCAATGCCTTTTACTGGATTCCTGTCCCAGTATAAATGAAGGCCTATTCCACCATCTTGCTGGGTTTCGGACTCTGCATCCGTAATGATCATTTCAAATTCCCAAACCTTGTTTTCAAAGGTGCTTTGCTCAACTACGACCAACTTTTTATCTCGATTGTCTCCTGGGCTGGTGTAAGATAATTCCATAGCCTTATTGATTTCATAAGCGCTAATGGAATGGATCATTTCTTCCACGATTTCAGAAGAAACTTCTCCAACATGAATGAAGTTTGTTAAATGTTCATAAATGATATTACCACTCAAGGGAGTAATTTCACTGCTTTTTTTTGCCGTATAATCAGCAGGTTTGCTTATCGAGCTAGGAATGTCAACACGAAAAGATGAAGGAAGAGAACTTTGGGAATCCTGGATGTCTTTAACCTCATCTTTTGAACAACTTTGCAAGATTAAACTTGCACTAAAAAATAAGACGGAAATAATTACATTTTTTGTTTTCATCTTTAAATGTTTTTTTTATTAAATATTCATTCTTTGATATTAATACACGTCAATCCTTTTTCTCCCTGGTCTGTTTTTAATTGATAATGAAATTTTGGTTTTCAAATCTTTGGTTGATCAGGTTATGGTGAAGATTTATAATGGTTTATAGAAGTAAATGATGAAACCGGCAACCTACTAAATGTTTTTGATCGTCCTAATAGTAACTAATTATATTATTAGTTGTATTATTAAGAAAATGAATGGTTTAGGAAAGTATTTATTTTCAGTTTATTTAGACTACATAAATAAAGAAAAACAGGTAAATAAATCTTATATTTGATAGACGTTTATATAATTAAAAAATTAAAATTTATTAGGTATGAAGAAATTAGCGATAATATTTACAATGATTTTTATGCTCGGGACTGTAGGGGTAAGTTCTTTTGCCTCCATTGAGAATACTGTTGAAAAAATTACAGTGAATGAAGATCCCAAGAAGGATAAAGATAAAAAAGAAAAATCTTGCAATGACAAAGAAGCTTCCAAATCTGGTTGCACCGGTAAAAAAGAAGGAAAAAGTTGTGCTGGTAAAAAATAAAAGGAGCAATTAATTATACTTTTTCATGGTAAAATTAGGCAAATGGGGGGTGAAGAATTTTCTTCATCCTCTTTTTTTGTATAACAGGTTTTTTGGCTCGAATAATCTTACTATTTTCGCAGACAGAAATTAATACTAGAAAAATGAAAGGTAATAATATTTTAGAAGTATCTGACAGTGTAAAATGGATAGGTATTTTAGACTATGATATAGTAACTTTTGATATTGTCATGGAAACCCAGTACGGGACGACTTATAATTCCTATTTTATTGATGCTGATAAAAAGGTTATTATTGATACCGCGAAGGAAAAGTTTAAAGATGAATACCTGGAAAAGGTAAAGAGTGTAGTAGATCCTTCACAAGTAGGGTACATCGTGTGCAATCACACTGAACCGGATCATTCAGGAAATGTAAAAAACTTGCTGGAAATAGCGCCTAATGCGACAGTGGTAGGTAGTGGGCAGGCAATTAATTACTTGCAAGAGATGATTGATGTCCCTTTTAAATCCTTAAAGGTAAAGGATGGAGATGTTATTGATTTAGGAAATAAGAAACTGAAAGTGATTGGGGCACCAAATTTACATTGGCCGGATTCTATATACACTTATTTGGAAGACGAAAAAATACTTTTCACTTGTGATTCTTTCGGAGCTCATTTTTGCAAGGAAAAAATGTTTGATGATGAGGTAGAGAATTATGATGACGCATTTAACTATTATTTTGATGTCATCCTGAAGCCTTACAGCAAGTTCATGCTAAAAGCCATTGAAAAGATCGCTCTCTTGGAGATTGATACGATTTGCCCGGGTCATGGTCCAATTTTACGTTCACACTGGAAAGAAATGGTAGAACGTTCAAAAAAAATGGCCTTGGAATACATGGAGCAGATTAGTCCGGGAAAGAGGAAGGTTTTGATTACTTACGTATCCGCCTATGGATATACCAGGGAAATGGCAGAGATTGTTGCCAAGGGAATACAGAAAGTTTCAAATGATTTTGAGGTCAACGTGGTAGATATTGAGAATATAGAACTCGGGGAATTAGATTCTTTCATCACCCAAAGTAGTGGATTGCTGGTTGGTTCTCCCACTATCAACCAAAATACTTTGCTGCCTGTTTATAAGCTTTTTGCAATTATTAACCCATTGAGAGACAAGGGAAAACTGGCGGCTTCCTTCGGCTCTTACGGGTGGAGTGGGGAAGCTATAAATATTATTGATTCTAACTTACGAAATTTAAAATTGAACGTGATTTGCGAAGGTGCTTCTGCTAAATTTTATCCTTTTAATGAAAAAAATGAAAAAATAATGGAATTTGGCGAAAGTTTTGCCAAGGAAATGATGAAGATGCCGGTTGAAAAATAGTTTCATTATGTGCCAGCCGGATTTTAAGCAAAGGCGGGACATTGGTCATTCTTTGCCTTCTTAATTTTGCGAAGAATAGCGTCAGTGGATGGGGTAATGGTCATATTTAATAGGTAGTAACTGGCGAACAATTAATTTTTTTGTAGATCTATATATTTTCTTTTTTTTACATGCAAATTTTATTTTTATTCCGTTATATTTAACTTGTAAACAACCTTGTGTTTTATATGATTTTTTTCATGGACATGATACCTGGTTAGTTTTCCATGGTTTTAAAAATGGAAACTACAGTCAAAAATTAAATTTTTTGATGTTTTGTTTGTTCATTAAAAAACAAAAAAATGAAGAACAGTCTTTTATTAATTTTCTTATTAATACCTTTCCTTTCATTAAAGGCCATTGATGAACCATTGTCTGATTCAACCGATGTCTATTTATTGACATATACCCCCGGTTATGAATTATATAATTTCTTTGTCCATAGTGCCATTCGGGTAAAGGATCCTGTTCATGGTCTTGATCTTGTTTATAATTATGGTACTTTCGATTTTTCCACTCCCAATTTTTATTTGAAGTTTACCAGGGGGAAATTGCTATACCAGTTATCCCACTCCCCTTTTGAATTGGAATATTACCAAATGGGGAGGGTTGGTCATACTGTTTACCAGCAAAAAATGAATTTGAGTCAAGCTGAAAAGCAAAATCTTTACGAGAACCTTGAAAAAAATTACCTACCGGAAAACCGTTATTATAAGTATGATTTTATTTATGATAATTGTGCTACTAGGATCAGGGATATAATCGAGGTTTCCGTGCAAGGCAAAATAGTTTATAATTACGGTGAGAAATACCAACAAGAAAGGAGTTTCCGGGAGCTTATTTATCCTTATATAGAGGATAGTGAATGGATAAGCATGGGTATTAACTTACTTTTTGGAAATGCTACAGATAAAATAGCAAAACCCTATGAGTACATGTTTTTACCCTACTATTTGATGGATATTTTTTCAGGAGCCATGATTTTAGATGACAATGGAAAAAGAGAATTGCTAGATGAACCTGTTTTGATTTACCAGGCAGATAATCATGAAGATGCACAAGGGGCATCCCTTCCGGCAATTATCTTTTGGATAGCTTTTGTATTGGTGGTCTTTTTATCCATCAGGGAGTTCAAGGGAAAGATGTCCTTAAAGAAATTAGATATATTTTTGTTCGGTTTCTCAGGATTTTTAGGTGTATTTTTTATGTCTTTATGGTTGTGGAGTGATCACCGGGCTTTGGCCGGCAACCTTGATTTGCTTTGGGCATTTCCTTTAAACCTTGTTGTTCCTTTTTATTTTAGACGTTGGCAAAGGAAAAAGTGGTTTTCTGTATATCTTATTTTTTTAATTTTGTTAATAATAGTTTATGTTTTTGCAGTACCGATGTTATTTTCTTATGTCATTCCATTGATATTGCTATTTTTAACCAGGTATGTAGTTAACCTGCTTGAAAGATGGGTAAAAAGGCGATAATTCTTGTAAATGTTGGTACTCCAACCAACTCTTCCCGGAAGGAGGTGAAATCTTTTTTATCGGAATTTTTAAACGATCCTTTGGTGATGGATATCCCATGGCTGTTTAGGAAGATTTTAGTTAACTTTTTAATAATCCCTTTCCGTACTCCAAGATCTACTGTTTTATATGAAAAATTATGGATGGAGGGAGGGTCTCCTTTGATGCTGCATGGACTATCTTCAAGGGAAAAATTGAAAAAAATGTTTCCGGGTGATGAAGTATTTTTTACTACCCGTTATGGAAAAAATAACATTATTCGGCTCTTATCCACGATGCAAGATCAATATGAAAAACTGGTTTTATTCCCACTTTTTCCTCATTATTCACGTTCAACTACAGGTACTGTCATACAAGCTTTTTATAATGCTTTAAAATCATGGAATAAAAAACCTAATGTATCTATCGTTCCACCTTTTTTTGGCCATGAATCTTTTATTAAATCCATGTTAAAAGTATCCCAGCCTTATAAACCCGTTGATTATGATCATGTTTTATTTTCCTTTCATGGTTTACCATTGAAACAGGTATTTAAATACAAGGAATGCAAATGTTGTAGAGGAGAAGATTGCACAACAAATTATAAGGATGAATACATGGATTGCTACAAAGCAACTTGTTATCAAACTGCCCGTCTTTTGGCCAAAGAACTTGATCTTCCCGGGGAGAAATTCTCTGTATGTTTTCAATCCCGTTTATCTTCCGGGTGGTTATCGCCCTTTACCGATAAGGTAATAAAAGAATTGGCAAATGATGGAAAAAAGAAATTGTTGGTATTTAGTCCTTCATTTGTTGCGGATTGTTTGGAAACAACGGTTGAAATTGGCATTCAATACCAGGGACTTTTTCAGCAACATGGTGGAGAAAAAATACAGTTGGTCGAAAGTTTAAATGACCACCCCATATGGATTCAAGCCATGCAAGATATTATTTTACAAGCCATTAAAATCGATGAGACTGATCCTTTCGCTTGATAAAAATTACATGTCAAGCTTCATTTTCCAGTTCGGTTCTCTCGTAATATTTTACCACTATTTTGACCAACCAATAAGAAAATAATATTAATGCAGGCCAACTAAAGTACCATAAGATTGAAGTAAAATTTTCCATGATAATTGATGTTTTTAATAAGTAGTTTCTCCTTCACTTTCCTTTTCTTCCTTGTTTAATGATTTCCAAGCATAATAAATATAAAAAATCACAACCGGTATAAACAAGGAGACAAAGCTCATGATTTTGAGCGTGTAATAACTCGAAGATGCATTCATGATTGTCAAGGAGCTTTGTGGATCGTATGTGGAAGGGTAAAAACTAGTATTGTTAAGCCCGGCTAAGGAAAATAAGGAGAAAACCACGAGCCCGGTTCCTGGACCGAAAAGCCAGATTCCAATTTTACGGGAGGAAAATAAGGTGATTCCTAATCCCACTAATACACCTACAACCCCAAGGATAAAAAGAGTGGCAATCAATGGCATCTGGATGAAGTTATTTAAATACTTGTAGTTTTCCAGTGTAACAACTCCTGTTCCGGGATCATAAGCATAACCATTTTTTAAAAAAAGAAAGACCACGTAAGTAAGAAAAAAAGCAAGAAATGGAATGGCATTGATCCAGATTTGTTTTTTACTTTTGAAATAAATGTCTTGATCTTTTACTACATTAATAATATATAGGATACCCAATAAACGAGCCAGGAAGAAAATAGCAAGACCAAGCACTATGTTGAAGATATTCGTTAAGGTTTCTAAACCATGAAGCGGGTTTTGCCATTGTGAAAAATTCATGTTGTCGACCGTGAAACTTGCTCCCGTGAAGAAGGTACTGACCGCGACGCCTAAAAAGAAGGGTCCCAATGTTCCATTGATATAAAGAAAAGTTTCGTAAGTTTTTTTTCCAAGAAAATTTTTTTCCTTGTTCCTAAACTCGTAAGAAATTGCCTGGATAATAAAAGAAAAAAGAATGATGATCCATAACCAGTAGGCTCCACCGAAACTTGTGGCATAAAAGAGTGGAAAAGAAGCAAAAAAAGCTCCGCCAAAAGTCACGAGAGTCGTAAAAGTAGTTTCCCATTTACTGCCAAAAATAGAATACAGGGTTGATTTTTCTTTTTCATTTTTACCTATAGCATTGATCAATGTTTGACCGCCTTGCACGAATAAAAGAACCACGAGAGCAGCTCCAAGTATGGAGATAATAATCCACCAGTATTTTTGAAAGAATATATAGGGTATGTCCAAATACATTTTAATGTCCTCCGTTTTCTTTTGGTCCTGTTTTTATTTGTTTAACCATAATGCTGACTTCAGCAATTAATAAGGCGGTAAATAGGAATGCAAATAGCCAGAAGGTTGTTATTACCGAGTTGACATTTATTGAAGTTACAGCAGACATTGTTGGCAATAAATCTTGAATGGCCCAAGGTTGACGACCCATTTCAGCAACAATCCATCCCAACATCGTGGCGAGATATGCCAGGGGAATAGTCCATAAGCCGATGTATAAAAATATTTTATATTTTTCCAATTGGTGCCTTAGTGTTAAGAAAAAGGCCAAAGCAAAAAATAAAATAAAATAAAATCCAAGCATAACCATGATATGGAAACTATAAAAAACCATGGGTACATTAGGAATTAGATCCAAGGGATTTTCTATAAAACTGTATCCGAAATATTTGAAATAATTATCAAGAAAGTGCTGATCTTCAAATTTAGTTTTTAAATCATTGACAAGGACATCATTTCCATCATCACGGGCATTCTTATATTGTTGCAAGGTTTCCCTGGCTATTTTTCCACGTCTCATTTTTTCTTGGGCAGACATTATATTGTACTTTTCATTTCCTGCCAACAGGTCCTTTATTCCGGGTACGAAAGCATTTCCATCGCCAGCAATCATGTATGACAATACCTTAGGAAATTCAATTTTGAAATAAAAATCCCGGGTTACAGCATTATCTTCTGCTGGCTTCATGATCCCGAAAGCAACTAGTCCTGCTCCTTCCTTTCCTTCAAACAGGCCTTCGAAAGCAGCTATTTTCATGGGCTGTGTTGCCCCAATGTCCCGTGCTGATTTATCCCCGGTTAAGACTAAAAAAATACTCGAGACCAAACCAAAAACGGCAGCAATTAATATGCTTTTCCTGGCCATCAATGTTTCTCTTTTTTTCAATAAAAACCAGCAACTAATCCCAATAACGAAAACAGAGGCTAAAACAAAGCCCGAGGATATGGTATGTAAAAATTTTCCCGCGGCTACTGGAGAAAGTAAAACATCCCAAAAATTATACATTTCATTTCTTGCCGTTTCCGGGTTAAACCTCATACCAATTGGATATTGCATCCATGCATTGGCCACTAAAATCCACAAGGCTGAAAGGTTGGCACCAATGGCAACTAACCATGTTGATACCAGGTGAAACCTCTTACTCACCTTGTTCCATCCGAAGAACATGACAGCAATGAAGGTTGATTCGAGAAAAAACGCCATGATTCCTTCTATTGCCAAGGGCGCACCAAAAATATCGCCTACAAACCAAGAATATTTTGACCAGTTCGTTCCAAATTGAAATTCCAGGATCAAACCCGTGGCCACCCCGATTGCAAAATTGATCCCGAAAAGGCTCATCCAGAAACGGGTCATCCTTTTGTATTCTGCTTTGCCTGTTTTTACGTAAAGTGTTTCCATGAAGGCCATGATAAAGGACAATCCAAGGGTTAAGGGAACAAATAACCAGTGATAAAGAGCTGTTAAGGCAAATTGACCCCTTGACCAATTCACCAACAAATCTTGATTTTCAATCATAAAAAATATTTTTACATTATATATTTATCCCTTGTGGTCAAAATGATTTGATCCAACTGGGCACTACCAATTTCTTTTGTATTTTTTTATCCAGGATCGTGGGGTAAAAATAACCATTTTTTTGAATCCCCAGGAGGATGTTTCATTTATATTCTTTATAAATTAGACTTTTTAAAAAGATACATAAACCGGGAAGAAGATTATAGGGGATTTTTTATGTTAATGGAACTTATTCACTTTGACTATTTAACCAATTCTTCCAGGACATGGTTAGAACGTTCCTGATCAGAATTAAAATTTTTATTTAGGAAATCCCTGAAAAAGAATATTTTCAAGATGAAAAACATGATAAATAGTTTCAAAAGTATAATGATCCACAATCTTTTACCTAGGGATGAAAGGTTTTTAAATCCATCGAAATAAAACTTAAATATATTGATGAAAGTGTTTTTGATCATAAATTAACCTGGTTATATTCAGAAATAAATAGTTATTTTAAGATTCATGGGAAGTATTTTAAAAACCCAATACTTTTGATTACCTTCTAATTTGATTACCTTCTAATACAATTGACCCCTGTAAAAATAAGAAAAAACAAGTATTCGCCAATGTTTTTTTGATAAAAAGTGGTGATAATTGTTGCTGTTAAAACGGTCACCTTACCGGCTTCCTTGTAAAAAGAAACCTAATCAACCCGGGAATAATTTGCTGAACATCATTTAAACACCAATAGGAACATAAAATATTAAATGATATATTGTTTCCCCAAAAAAAATCATCCAGTTTGGTTCTGGCTAAGATAGGTTAGGAAAATTAAGGTAATGGCTTATTATTTTGATAGCTTTTCTTCAAATGCGTGCGGTTTATTTTTGAAAATGTTATCATCTTTCTTAACACGTCTTTCAGTAAAGTGAAGTATAATATGATGGAAAACAGCCAAATCACCATAATATTGAATATGAAAGTGTCAATTTCTTTTCCCCCGATGATTTTCACGGGAGCATAAAAATGAGCCCTGCCATAGTTGGATTGAGGATAATGATAAATGGGCTCAAATTTCCTGATAAGTGTATTTTTTTTAAGTTGAATTTTATTTATTTCTCTTTTGTTTAGTAGTAATTCTGCCAATTGAGAATTATAATGGTTTTCTTTAACCATGTAAAGTGGCATATTTTTCATTTTTTCATCTAGGTGTGTGATTCGTCGGTCTTTGATGGCGTAGGATTCCTGCAGTTTATTGTTATAATAATTCTTTATCCACAACAAGTCATTTTTTATTTTATGATAAGTTTCAGAAGTGAAATTATCTATGGATAATGCCATTGGATCTATAGAAAAATCAACCACATTTATTTTTTTAGATAAAAGGTCTAGTTGTTCTTTGATAATGTCCAAGTTATGCTGCCCTTCATTTTTGTTTTTATTGATAAGTATATCCCTCCTGCAATTCTCGAGAATGGAATGTAACTCGGGGACAAGATAACTGCTTAAATAAGTCGCCAGGCTTTCTTCTTTTTCGATATCAAAAAAATACTTTTGATATTTGTTGTTTTTGTATTGGTTTACTGCCAAAGCTTCATACGCCCATCGAGATGTCATAATTTCCCCAACGATTGGAACATAATGATTGGATGAAACGGAACTGTGCAGTTTATCAAATTTAACAATTACTCCACTGAATAAAAGTTGGGGAACGAGCAAAAAGGGTATAAGAATATAAATGGTAACCACCGATTTAAATGCAGATGAAATATTCAAACCGAGCATATTCGCGAAGCAACCTGTGGTAAAAAGAATGAGCCAATAGCTGAAAGTTAAATCTTTGATTCCTAAAATCCAGTTACCTATTAACACGTAGGTGAACATTTGTATGGCAGACATGCCAAAGAGGAAAAGAATTTTTGAATTTAGATACCAAGCCCGGCTCAGGCTTAAGAATGACTCTCTTTTCAAGGTTCGCCTATCCCTAATAATTTCCTCGGCACTCATTGTTAGACCGAGA
Organism: uncultured Bacteroidales bacterium; assembly: GCA_964582245.1. Taxonomy (GTDB): domain Bacteria; phylum Bacteroidota; class Bacteroidia; order Bacteroidales; family CAZOSQ01; genus CAZOSQ01. Next base: position 11,418 of record CAZOSQ010000042.1, read on the forward strand.
AATAAAGCCACCACCACACTCATGAACAGGTAAGCCGGAATATTTTCGTTTGCACTAAATATATAAGCATTTGAATCCACTTCATTCCCGCTATTGTATTTCGTGAAAAATCCTAGTATAGCAGCTAATAGAGGCGCTTCAAAAAAGCTGACCAACAAGTATTGTGTATCGGAAATCTTGGATAATAGGTTTCTTTTTGTAAAAATATTAAATTGTTTAAGAATACCGGGTTTTTTAAAGCTGTTTGCAGGTATCTCCTTTTTTTCCTCTATGAAAGAAAGTCCCGGTTCAATCTTTTCCTTGTAATACTGGTGCCAGAGTTGAGGCGATACTTTCCTTTCATCGGCGTATTCGCCATATTCATTGATGGATTTCGTTTCAAGGATTTCAAGAATTTGTTCCGTGTCAATATTTCCACATCTTAAACATTCACTTTCGGAGGGATCCAATTGGTGGCTAAGGGATTTAAAATAAATAATGGCATTGACAGCATCCCCAAAATATACCGGTAAACCACCCGAATCCATTACCAGTAATTTGTCAAATAACTTGAAGGAATTGGAAGATGGTTGGTGAATATTGACAATTACCAGTTTACCTTTAAGTGTCTGTTCCTTCAACAGGTCCATGACATTTTCCGAGTCCTTGGATGATAATCCTGATGTGGGTTCATCAACCAACAAAATGGAAGGTTCACGGATTAGTTCCATGGCGATATTTAATCGTTTTCTTTGGCCGCCACTGATATAGTTTTTTAACGGGTTTCCAACTTTCTGGTTCCTGACTTCATATAGTTCAAGGTCTGTCAATGTTTTTTGAACCAATTTTTTTATTTCTTCAATTTTATAATTGCTAAAACATAACCTGGCATTAAAAAATAAATTCTGGTAAACGGTTAATTCTTCTATCAACAGGTCATCCTGTGGGATAAATCCTATTAGCCCGATCAGTCTCTCCCTTTCTTCATCAAGTCCAAACCCGTTAATCAATACCTCCCCTTGATCGGGTGTAAGATTCCCATTGAGTAACTTTAGTAAAGTGGATTTTCCCACACCGCTACTACCCATGATCCCGACCAGTTGTCCCGAATGCATGGATAAGTTAATATCATGAACCCCACTTCCGGTATGTTGGTAGGAAAATTGCAGGTTTTTAGCTGTCAAAGTTATTTTTTTTGACCTTACAGAGGATAAATATTCTCCAACGATTTGGCTATAGTAAATGGGACTGATCTTTTTCTCTATAGCCGTGGCTGGCCATGGACGAATTGACATTCCCTTGTTAAAAACGTGGATTTTATTCTTGATAATAAAGTTATTATTCAAGTAAAACTTATCATTACCCTTGTATTTGAAGATAAACGTGTTGGTTGAATTAAAATGAAAGAAATAAAACTTTCCATCCAGGTTATTGATATAAAAACTATTGTTGTTTGTTGGAGTTAAGCCTTTTTCTCCCGAGATGATCAAGAGTTGGGATTTATTTTCAATGTCTTCAAAAGAATCGGTAACAAAAGCTTTGCAATTATCATACTCTTGTTGGGTTAATTTAAAACTTTCTGCCACGGTTTCCGCGAAATCAAGTTCGGTAGTAGTCATTTTTTTGGAAACATTGATGACTTCCAATAATTGGATAAGAATAAGTAATTTTTGTTTTTGGGGTAGTTCCTTGTTAATTTCTTCGCAGATGAGCAGCACCTTAACAGAATTTAAGGAAAGCTGTTTCTTGGTGTTTTTCAGGTTGTGAGTTCTGAACTTGTCATTATATAGATCAAATACAGCTATATACCTGTTTAAAGTATCTTTTTTAACCTGGTGAAATAGGTACGATTCAACAATGGAACGAGCTTTTTGATGCATGCCAGGCCTTATATTTGCTGCAATGGCAAATAATCGCATTAATGAAGTCAATAAATTCTCAGTCATTATCCCAAGCCCAGTTTTTGTAAATAAAACTTAAGATGAAACCCACACCTACTGTTTATCAAAATGCATGTGAATTTAATTTCCAGGGA
>CAZOSQ010000043.1:0-13417 GCA_964582245.1 uncultured Bacteroidales bacterium
GAAGTCTCTAAACTCCTTTCACCTTCAAAAGTAAAAAATGGACTCCTGGAAAAAAGGTATTTCCTACTTTCCTGGTACTATAAATTATTTTTGGGCAAGGGAAGTCATATCGAAAACGGGTTTTACTTAAATAACAGGTTTATCCTAAATCATCTCAACAAAAAAACCAGGGGCATACTTGGATCAAATTTTTCAATACACAAAGAAGATTTAATGGCTGTAAACGGTTTTGATGAAAGATACCGGCTACCAGCGGTTGGAGAAGATTCTGATCTCGAGGTAAGGCTGGGTTTTAACGGGGTTAAGATTAAAACATTGAAACACCGGGCTATTCAATATCATTTGTTCCATGAAAAACTAGAAAGAAATACGGTCAATTTGGAAATTTTTGAAAAAACCAAAAGAAATAAAATTGCTTATACTCCCTTTGGAATTAATAAACCCGAATAGTCAAAAAAAAATAATAAAGACCTTGAAAATTCACCATGAAAGCAATAAAGACTAAAACTGCATTGGATTCTTTTTATCATTTAAAGGAATGCCTAGAACAAAATTCAAAAGTATATTTTACACGATTTGGAGATGGTGAAATACTCGTGATGATGGGAAAAGGTTTTCGTAATCACCATTCCAATAAGGATGTTGTTAAAGAACTGGAAGAATGTATTACTATAAATAATCCCTTATTTTTAAATGCCCTTACGGTAAACCTCCCTGTTGAAAAGGGAATGACCGATGGAGTATTTAAACCTTATTCTCTTAACAATGAATTTGAAAGATTTTTAATTGAAAAAAATTTTGTAAAAAATGACGGCTCTTTTGAAAACCCGGTAATGTTCCATTATGTTTCTGTTTTTTACCCGGAATTAATGTATAGTTTTTTGGAACGATTGATCAGGCCTAGAAAAAAAATGTTTATTGGATGTACTCCTAAAAACATTGCAGAAAAATTATATGGCCCTATTCATTACCATGTTGAAATACCCCGGAAATTCGCTTATGACATGATTGATTCTTGGTGGCCTAAAGTTTTAGAAAATATAGATAACGTGGATCTAGTTATTCCCTCTGCTGGAGTTTCATCCAATATCGTCAATAAACGTTTATGGAATATGAATAAGGACATCCATTCCATTGATATTGGATCATTGATAGATGCGGTAGATCATAAGATATCTCGCACGTGGATCCGTTTGGTGGGACATAGGGTAAATAAAATTTTACCCCTTGAACATAGAGAAAAAAGGCTGAAAAAAAAAATTATCTTTCTATTAAAAGATATTAAATACTTTTTCAGGAGGTTTATTAAATAAATATTTCCCAACTTCAAAATGGTCTTATGATATTTCAGTATACTCTTGGTTTCCAAAACCAAGGAAAATTTAAGGATTATATCTTTTTATGAATCCGGATGTATTGCATACACAACTTAACACGATGATATCATGACGATGGTGAATAAACAAGAATGAACCGAGCTTTTGAAGGCTCATAAAATGCATCTTAATTTCGCCACATTAATGCCAGTAATATTATCGATTACCAGGAAATAATCAAAACATGATGGGTTAAAAAAAACTTTACTATTGATAATGAACATCATTTCCTGTCGTTTGATTATATTATAGATATGCAAATCATGTCATGTTGCAAGTTCAATATCATTGCCAACAGTACATTCAGCTGGTGGTCAGCATGGTTGAACCAAAATAATGAGAAGGTCACGATAGTCCCAAGAATTTGGGATTTCGTGAAACCTGCCAGGGATATATATCCCAAGGAATGGATTTTAGTTGACATTTAAGACTTTTTGTTTGGTAAAATAGTTCCAATTGGAATAAAAATTGGCCAAGGAAAAATAATGAATGACAGATAAATAATGAAAAAAGTTGTTATATCCCTTAAAAGGATACATGTAGAGCCATTGTTTTTGTTAATGGTCATAATTTTTTGCACCAGTTGTAAAAACACGTACTTGAATCGTGTTATCGGGTATAATATTCCTACTATCGATGAATACCATATTTTTCCTAAAAAACAAGTGGAAGCAAATCATTGTCAACCCTGGGAAATGGCAACATGTTACAATCAATATCAATTATCGGAAGATAATTTAAACTACCTTAAAAAATATGGAACCGTAGCTTACCTGGTTATCCATGATAAAAAAATCCTGTACGAAAGATATTTAGGAGATTGGGATAAAGATTCATTAAGCAACGGTTTTTCCATGTCAAAAAGCATTCTTGGATTATTAACCGGATGTGCCTTGCAAGAGGGGAAAATCGATAGCCTGGATCAAAAAATAGCTGATTTTATAGTCGAATACAGGAAAGATGATAGATCAAAAATTTCCGTAAGAGATGTTTTAACTATGAGTACCGGTCTTGAATGGAGTGAGAACTATTTTAATCCATGGTCTGCTGCCTCGAAAGCTTATTATGGATACAATTTAAAAGAACAAGTGCTTAATATGGAGTTAATTGAAGAACCTGGAGATTTTTTCCATTATTACAGTGGGTATTCACAGGTTTTGTCTTTTGTTTTGGAAGAAGCAACAGGTATGACCATAAGCCAATATGCATCAGAAAAACTTTGGAAACCTATCGGTGCTTGCCGAGATGCTCTATGGAGCCTTGATAAACCAGGTGGAAATGAGAAAGCTTTTTGCTGTTTTATATCCAATGCACGTGATTTCGCCAGGATCGGCCAGTTGGTCAACAACGAAGGTAAATGGAATGGCAAACGAGTTATTCAAAGTGATTATATCCATGAAATGGTTTCCCCTGCCCTGCACTTAAAAAACAAGGACAATGAAAACCTCTTTTATTACGGGTTTCAATGGTGGTTAGGAGTTCATGACAGCATTCCTTTTGCTTACGCTAGAGGAATGTTTGGCCAATATATTATTTCTATTCCCCGGGAAGATCTGGTAATAGTTCGTTTAGGGCATCGAAGGAGTTTTTTCCACCCTGACGGACATAATTCAAAAGACCTGTTCAGGTATATTGAAATGGCAAAAAAAATAAAAAATAGCTCCTTGAATATGGATGGATCAAATTAAACCGTCATAATATCTTTTTCCTTTTTTGCAAGGACTTCATCGACTTTGACGATATAATTATCAGTCATTTTTTGCACTTCAGCTTCCTTATCTTTTTCAATATCTTCAGATAACCCGCTTTTTTGCATCTTTTTTAATTCTTCATTGGCCTCCCTCCTGGCACTGCGTACACTTACACGGGCATTTTCGCCCTCATTTTTAACTTTTTTAACCAGTTCACGTCTTCTTTCTTCAGTTAAAGGAGGAATATTAATCCTGATGATTTCACCATTGTTTATGGGGGTTAAGCCGATATTGGCAGCCATAATAGCCTTTTCAATTGGGACAGTCATAGTTTTTTCCCAGGGTTGAACAGATATGGTTCTAGCATCAGGTGTACCAATATTGGCCACTTGGTTCAAAGGTGTGTTCGTTCCATAATAATCAACATAAATTCCATCCAAAACTTGTGGAGATGCTTTTCCGGCACGAATTTTCACCAATTCTGATTCCAGGTGTTTAATCGCATTTATCATTTTTTCCTCGGCCATATCAAGTACGAGTTGAACTTCTTCTTCCATTATGGTAAAATTTTTATTATTTATTTTTTCTTATAAACTATTAAAAAATATAATTTTTACAAAAATAAAAATAGTTATCTTTTATTTAACTATTTCAACAAGCAAAAGTTGAATTTTTGTATAATTTTACACATCCTATTGTTTATTACCATACTTCCAGTTTTACCTCGAGTTATATTATTCAATCAAATTTTACAAGTGGAACCCGTATTTTTTTTATATTTGAATATAAATAAATATAATATGTATTCTATGTCCAGAAAAATATTAATTTCAATAACCGCTTTATTGTTTGTGTTTTTTTTCTACTCATGTTTAGAAGAAGATTGTAAGGAATGCCGTATTGCGGTATATGAAGATGGCGTGCTTGATGAAGCAAGCAGTAGTGATTATGTTATCTATTGTGAAGATGAACTGGATGAAATTTTAAACGAAGATCCTGTTGTGATCGATAACAAGGAAACAAGGTACGAATGTAAGGAATAAACCTTTTTTTTACCTAACCTGGCATTGCTAGAATCCAACAGGATATTTTTTGATTTTGGCACACTGGTTTAATTAAGTTTATGTATCTCATTATCCTTTCACCAGGTATCAATTAGTTATCCACGAGTAATGCTGCCCCGAACACTCCAGCACTATCTCCCAGTTTTGGTTTTAAAAACTTGGTATCCAACCGATCATTGAAGACATATTTCTTAACCCTCTCAATTCCTTCAGAATATAAAAGATCAATGTTTCCAACTCCTCCACCAATTATGATGGCATCTGGGTCAATAATATTGATAATATAGGATATTCCAAAAGCAAAATATTCCAATAAGCGGTTAACAGTTTCCTTTGCATAAAAATCGTTATTTCCTTGGTAAGATTTCACAATATCCTTCAACGGTTTTATCCTTCCTGACAATTCAAAATAATATCTTTCTAAGCCAGTCCCTGAAATTATTGTCTCGACACAACCAGTTTTTCCACAATAGCATTTTCCACCACTTTCATGTAAAAAGTTATGCCCCCATTCTCCACCGATCCCTTGCCGACCATTTATTACTTTGCCATTCACTACCAATCCGCCTCCCACACCAGTTCCTAAGATAACACCAAAAATGATTTTGGCCGAAGGTAATACATCTTTAACAATTCCGAGTTTTGCTTCTGCCAAAGCAAAACAATTGGCATCATTTGCAATCTCGAAAGATAATTGGGTGATATCTTCGATGTCCTTCTTTAAGGGTTTACCATTTAAGCAAAGTGTATTACTATTTTTTATCAATCCTGTTATTGGATCCAATGTCCCCGGGGTACCCATTCCTATATGGCTAGGATATTTCCCCGTCTTCTTCTTTAATTGATTCAAAAGTTCACAAATATTTTTCAATATATGCCGATATCCTTTTTCCCTTTCAGTAGGTATTCTTTCGCGTGAAAGGAGTTTTATTTCTCCCTCGTAATTAAATACAACTCCTTCAATTTTTGTTCCTCCTAAATCAATACCCCAGTAATCTTTCATTCCTGGTTTTATATTAAAAAAAAACCCGGGATAACCGGGTTTTTATAGTTATATAGATTTTACTCTTTCCTGATACAACGTGCATAAAGCTTAAGGTACTTGTAATTGTCATATTGTGATCCATTGGAGAAATTTTGAAGCCAGGTTGAAGCGTTATTTTTCTCTGTACTATTCCAGTAACTTACTGCACTAAAACCTCCAATATCATTTTTCATTTTGTGCAGTTCATCCAGTTCATTTTTCGATGGAAGATACCAGTCATTGAAGCCATAGGCAGAAAGGGTGTCACATAAATAAGCGGCATAGGCTCCAGCACCTTGAACAGAAACAATGGTGCTTGTATTAGAAAGTCCATCACTCATACTATTAGCCCCGGTTGAAACGACACTCCCATTTGACCAGGTTATACCTGTTGAATTATCAAAAGGATGGACATAAATAAGTGATCCTAAATAATCAACTGTTTTCCTTCCATAATATTTTCCTGGTCCGTAACCCACTCCACCAGAATTCACAGCATAAGCCCTGTAATAATATCCTGTATCTTTTAAAATATCGACTGAAACAGTAAAATCCCCGGTACCAGAACCTGAAATGATTTTATTATCTGAAATGGTTGGATTTGGGTTTAACCCATAAACAATGCCTCGCTCGGTAACAGCAACCTCTGCTTCTTCATTTACCGATCCTCCCGTGGAAAATTGTGTATAATTAATAAATGTCCCTGTTAGTGTAGTAAGATCTGGCAACGTGGTAAAGCTAAATTCATTGCTATAACCTATGCCAGCGGTGTTTTTTGCGTAAGCACGTGCATAATACATCTTACTACTGGAAAGTGAAGAAAGGTTTACATCATAATTTGAATTTCCATTTCCATAGATATTTTTGTTATCATCAATAGTAGGCATTCCTGTAGTATTCCAGCAGATACCTTTTTCGATTAAATCGCCTCCCCCATTGCTCATAACATTCACGTTCAGAAGAATACCGTTACTGGTTAAGTTCTGCCCGGACAAGGATAATTCTGGAATGGTAGTAGATAAATCTACCTGCAGGGCAATCCAGATGTTCCCATTGCAATATTCCACAATTTTCTTTTCTGCATTGTATCTCATAGCGCCTTCATTGCTCATATCGCAAGAGTCCTGACTTTTAATTGTTAATTTGTCAAAAGACCTGGCATATTCAATTGTATCGGGCAATACCACGAATCCCCCATTGGATAAATGAATTGTATCATTGGAAAGACTCAACACTTGATATTGACCAACATTTTCAGCATACTTAGCATAAATAGCATATGGCACACTTAAGAGCTGGCTAGTCCCAACCAGTTTGTAATTAGATCCGCCAGAAGCATCCATTTCAATTTTTACAAAAAATGAACCAGCAGACCAATCTATCGTATTAAAATCGTCCCCCGAGGTTCCTGTACCAATATCCAGGTGAACCAATCCATAATCATTGGAGGTAATTTCATGGACTTCAGAATAAACAGGTTCGTGGTCTATTGATCCTTGTAAAAGGCTAATTTGGAAACTTACCTTTTTATTCTTAAGTAGTTCTCCATTAGCATCACGTGCTACAGCCTGGTACTTGAAAGCACCGGGAACCTGGGCAGTTACCGCTAAAGAAGATAAAATTGCGATAATTGTAATTAGTAATTTTCTATTCATGATGTTATATTTTTATCCGGTAATAATTTAATTTGATTGTATTCTCTTCTTATTGTTTAATAATTTTATGGGTTTTCAATTTGCTAGTTCTTAAAAAATAAGATCCGGGAGGCAAGTCTGAAAAATCGACTTCCATTTTTTTCTTATTCCCTTTCATTGACCAAACAACTTTACCTTGAATATCAATCAGCTGAAAATCTTCATGATCATTGGAACATTCAATGGTTAACCGGTCCTTGACCGGGTTTGGGTAAATCCAGAGAAAATTATTTACAAGTTCTTCCTCGATCAAGGTTTCCACGGTTAAATTTCCCTGCTGAAATCCATGTGAAAGAGAATAATCATCACCTTCAAAAGATTCCACGATAGGTTCACCTATTGTCCAGCTTAAAGAAACCTCGGTATTTTCGCTAAACCCCCCGGAACTTGAAATTATATCTAGATCCTGTGCTGGTAAAACAAAAAAACTTAAAAGACAAAAATATGATATTAATGTATACTGTTTCATTTCAAAAATGTTTAATTTCAATAAAATAATCCCGATAAAAGATTATATGTTATTTTTATTATTAAAGTTCATATTATTGAAATTGCAAAAAAATTCCAGATTTTGTAAATTATAGGTAAAATCTATTATAAATTTACTCTTGAATCTTTTCTTTTAACCCCTCAAGTATAGTAATAAAAAGCAATAAGTTACACTGAAAGACCTCTAGGCTTTTCATTTCTCCTATAACCAAAGGGGGTATTTCAATAATTTACAGAACATTATAATTTACTAAAATAACAAAAAAAATGATATTTTCATCATTTTTTTATGATTTTTTGCATGATTTTTAATTTAAAACTATAAATATTCGGTAAACACCTATATTCATTAAAACTTAAAGAGAAAAAAATATTAACCTTCTTGCTTATTTTCTTAGCTATTTAAAGTCTAATAAACATAAAATAAAACCCAAATATAGAATTAATCTGGAATTCCAGTTTCCACAGGATTACTAGGATCACTACTCCATTCAAACCAACCTCCATCAAAAACGGATACTTTGGGCCACCCCATGAGGTAAGCGTTAAAAAATGCTTCGCTCCCTCTCCAGCCGGTTCCACAATAGAAAGCAAGATGCTTATCCGGTGTTATCCCGACTTCATTCCAAGATTCACGAATATCATTAAACTCCTTGGTTGTATGATCAAGATTCCTGTAATTTTCCATGTGATAGGCATCTGTACCACAGTTTCCAAAAATAGCACCGGGTATCCGGCCTGTTTTTTCGATATAATTGTAACCACTTACTTCACCAATAAATTCATTCCAGCTCCTCACGCAAACCAATTCTCCATGTGGAGATTGCAATAACTTTTTTGCTTCTGGCACATCAACAGCCAACCCGGGGCATCCCGGTAATTCTAAACCAAAATATCCTACTTCCCGGGGTTTTACTTCCTGTTGAGTAAATTCATATCCTGCATCTTCCCACGATTTTGCACCACCATTTAATACCCGAACATCTTTTACCCCGGCATACATCATGATAAATGCACACCTTATTGCACCAAGATGCCCTGCACTACTACCAGGAAAGGGATCCTTGTTATCAGGAAATGAGAATCTACCATATAAAATCACAGTGGTATCACTTGTTATTCCTAACTCTTGCAAAGCTTTTTTCAATTCGGCAGGAGATCTTCTATTCCATGTTTCGGGTGATTCCAATTTTAGTGTATCCAGGTCGATTGCCCCGGGAATATGTCCTTTCTCATAATCTGCTCGATTTCGATAATGAGCATGACAAATTACATAATTTTCGCCATTTTCGTATTCCATTGGTTTTTCGCCCGATAATAATGTATTTAACCATTGTGCCGAAACCAATTGACGGTAATTGGCTAATTTTTCCATGGGTAAATTTTCATCTGCTGCCCATTCCTCAACGAATGAATTGTATATTTTGATATCCTTGTAACCGGCTCGATCAAATAGCTGGGCTACTTGCTGTGAATCCCCCACTTGGTAACCATAAAGGACAATATTATGATCTGGAAAAATTCCCTTTGAACGGACAATTTCAATCCAATCGATATATTTTGTCCATTTTTTTGACAAACTCCTTGCGTTTTTCACATGTCCCCCCCTTGGTTCATTTTCTAGTTTCCAGCCATTGTAAGCATCAACAGGACGTACGTCAATTATCATGGTCTTAGGGTCATCTATAAGATTCCTCAGTTCACTAGTGGTAATTTCATCAAATAATTTTTCCATGAAAGTTTCCCCTTTAATTAATCTTGATTGGGAATTAACATCTTCACCAACTCCTACTTAATAACAAGAAAAATGTAAGATAGTTTAATATACCCAACCAGGTAGGGCAAATAAACTTAATGTCATGCTAAATATTGAAAATTGTACTACTACTAATCATAACACTGGAAATCGGGGTATCAAAAGAAAGTTTAAAAAATGTATCCCAGTAATTTATAAATTAATTTTGCAGCTAAATAATCAGGTGCTTTATTCACCTTGTTCGGGCATAATTCCACCACGTCAAAACCAACAATATTTTTAGTTGAAGCCACTTTCTTTAAAAAATTAAGGACTTCATACCACCCCAGTCCACCCGGTTCTGGTGTGCCAGTGGAAGGCATAATGGAGGGATCAAAAACATCCAAATCGATGGTAACATAAACATTTTGTGAAAGAAGGTCGGGAATTTGATTAAAAAGATTTTTATTTTCTTTTAATTCATGGGCATAAAAAATATTGGACGGAACAACATTCTTTCTTTCTTCGCTACACATGCTCCTGATTCCCACTTGGACAAAAGGGCATATTTCTTTTACCCTTGCCATCACGCAAGCATGATTATAACGGGATCCTTCATATTCTTCACGCAAGTCAGCATGAGCATCAAGTTGAAGAACGGATAAATCTTCAAACTCCTGGGAGTGTGCATTGATAGCACCGATACTAACAGAATGTTCCCCGCCTAGGGTAACAACAAATTTTTGTTGCTGGATTAAGTTTGTCGTGGAAAATTTCACGGTATTAACCATTTCAACCGGTGAATCGGGAACAACCGGGAATGGTACAACATGGATTCCCTCCCTGTAAATTTCTTTTCCAGTTTCTATATCGAAAAGTTCAAGGGCCCATGCCGCTTCTAAAATAGCGGCGGGCCCTTTATCTGCTCCTTTAATCCAGGTACTGGTGCCATCATAAGCCACCGGCTGGATAACTATATTTGATTTATTAAAATCAGCGTATTCTCCTTGGACTTCTCCAAATGTCATTGTATCACCGGGTAAAAATAACTAGTGAAACAAAGTGCAACAAGTGCACTCCCGTATTCCTTTTTTGGAACGAAGCTCTCGGTAATTAAATCAATATCCTTTAACTCGAAATCTTCTTCGAAACCATTTATATACAGTTCTTGAAGACTAGCTGAAAGATTCTGCCTTATCTCATCCACCGGGTAATTCCCGTTATGTTCACATACTAGGCCGCCATATTTTTGATTTGTTAGACGGTTATAAAGCCAGCCATAAATTATCCCGGCTGTACATCGCTCACCTTTTTTACCGTTTGAAACGGCCATAATGGTTTCCATTACGCTGCCATGGATAAAATCCTTGGGCTTTTCTATCTCGGTGGCAATTCCCGGGAGGATAGAGGAATATGTCATAATATTCGCTCTTTCAATTCCTGCCGACTTCAGGGCCAGGTGATAAGAACCCGCGTGAACGGTTATATTACTCTCTCCTGTCCCATTTGTAATAAAGTAATCCTTGGGAATTCGGTTACCTATTACTAATCCAGCTTTCGCAGGATTGTCTACTTCAACGGCTCCCTGATGAAGCAAACCATTCAGCATTAATTCATTCATCATTTTCTTCAAAGCATAAATTTCTGGTTTTAAGATTAATTAACACACTCTCTAAAAAGGGTTACGAAAATACAATAATTTTTCCATTTTCATTTATTTTTTTTTTAAAATGATTACCTGGGTAAATCTTGTTTAAACCTCCAGTAATTCCGGTCATTCACCAAATTGCTGCTGCAAAATTTGTTGTTCCGTTAAACGAAATTTTAATGATTTAGTGTACTCACGAGCCCTAAAATTTAACCCATGCTTCGCTGATCTTTCAATCCAATACACCGCGGCCTCTAAATTTCCCTCCATTTCATTGGCTAAAGCCATATTATAGGAACTATATTTAACTTCCTTCCGGGAAGATGAATATGTGTATTTACTCCATAATTCGGCAGCATCGATCCACTGCTGGACTCCAGAATAATATTCCGCCAATAACCAATCTTTTTTATTGCAACTAAAAAACAATCTCTTTTCCTGTCGCCATCCGGGAAAAAAAAGAGATGAAGCGATAGAACCATACTCGTAAAACAATGAGTTTAATATTGATCCCGAACTAGGAAGTTTGGCTAAAGCGGTATCTTCGTTAAAAGATATTTCGTTTAAAGTTATTCTATCAGCATCCAGGTTTTCATGTATTACCCGGTTTTTCCAGATGTCAAAGATCCCCCAGTGAATGTAATAATCTATTATCAGATGAACAACTACACGAGGTTCTCGCAGATTTTCACCATCGTTTTCATAAAGTATAACATCATCAAGAAACAATTGTTCTGATCGAATCTTTTCCTTATACCCAATATCCTTAATAAATATTTTAAAATCAGAACGTGAAGATAATGATCCCGTATCCATAGGAGTAGATAAATAGAAAAAAGAATCTACACGTATATTTTCCTTCAAACTGGATTTGAATCCTTCTAACCAAGAAACCGCCAATGTGTCAATCGAAGGATTTTCAATCCAATTTTTATCAAGAATGATACTTTTTATGGGTGCGATATAATTAATTTCTGCTGGTTCCATTACCTCGATATACAATGGTTTTGCAGTGTAACATGCTGTCATTATAACATTTACAAAAAATAATAGTACCAAATTACAGGAAACATGCCAATGTTTGATTCTTGGATAAACCAGTTTTTTACCGGCCATTATCAAATAAGTTTTTTTTCCCCTTGTATATGGAAGCTAACATTAGTGCCCCGCTCATAAGACTCGTGTCCTTCAAAAGGTTAATCATGCCAATATGCACCCCGGCGGGATCAGCAGAAAACAACCCGGGAACATGTATGGTCGCTATAAAAATGAAAAGCAATGATGCTAAAACAAAACAGGAAATCTTAACAAACCGATTAAACATGATGCTTATAGATGTAGCTATCAATAGTAAACCAGTAAAAAGAACCAGGTAACCAGTTTTTGGAATAAAATAAGTTGCATCCATGATGGTCATGTATTCATCTGTTAGAATAAAATGAAAAACACCGGCTAAACCAAAAGGAAGTCCGAAAAATATCCTGCTAATATTAAAAAGTTTCATTAAAACTCAAGTTTTATTATTAAAAATTCCGTGCTATTATTTATATGTTTAAATCCTTAATCAAGTCAAATAATTAATTGTTCAATTGTTTTACATGGATAAATATATAATTGAAAGAATTATCCATTTTAATAATTTTTTACTTTTCTTCTCATTTCAGTAAATAAAAATACTGGTTTCATCATAATAAAATTAATTTTATTCCTTTCAGTCATGAAATCGCTTCGCTAAGTTCAAAGGTATGATGGAACATCCATGTTAATGATTTTTTTATAAATGTGTTTGTGTTTTGTAAACATGGATGTTTCATATGTAAGGAACAAGCTTGGCATCAAATTGATTATTATCTCACCCTTTTCTTTACCTTGTTTATGAATTTAGTAATATTTTGTTTCGTGATGGCATGTCTTCCCGTTCCCTTTGTTCCAAGCAAATAGGCATATGGTTGTGTCGTATCCAAGTTTTGAAGAGCAATGCGCAACATAGCTAAAAAAGGCACAACCACAAGCATACCTGGAATACCCCATAAGGTGGCGCCCACTATTAAACTAACTATGATAAACAAGGGATTTATATTTACGTTCCCTCCCACAATATTGGGTGTTAAAATATTATTTTCCACGAATTGTATAATGGTGAACAAGATGATAACCCGAAAGGCCATCACCGGAGATTCATATGTAAGGAAGGCAAATAATAAGGGAACTGCCCCCCCCATCCATGTACCAAAATAAGGAATGAAATTAAAAACCGCGGAAACAATTCCCAGAAAGATGGGATAATCAATGCCTACGATTATTAAGCCAACCGAATTTAATACACAAAGGATACTGACAACGATAATAACCCCTCCCATGTAGCGAGTAGCCACCATGGAAATTTCTTTTAAAACCCTTATAGCATCCAGTCGGTTTCGTGAAGGAATTATTTTCAAGATAAAATAAGCAAATTTGGTCCTATAATATAAAAACAAGAATATATAAACAGGTAAAATACCTATCCTGAAAATAGTACCTGTAGTGGCATTAAAAAATTTACGAGAAGCATCGCTACCAAAATCAAATAACCCGCTTACCACCTGCTTGATGGATCGTTCTAAAGTTTCATCTGAAATGCCAAACCATTGTTCGAAATATCCCAAGATGTTTTCGATGTTTTCAACAGCCTTTGACTTGAAGTAGGGAAAGCTATC
>CAZOSQ010000044.1:0-13328 GCA_964582245.1 uncultured Bacteroidales bacterium
TTTAATTTTATTTAAAATTTACCCGGTCAGTAGTGTTAAAATTTACAAAAAACAGAAGGCAATGAATAGGCCCATGAATTATAATTTTTTATAAAGAACCTTGAAAAATTGTGAGGAATAATTTCTTTTTGATGTTATTAACCCTAAAAACAATTTTCCATTTTATACGTTATACGTTAAATGAATTAAAGATTTAATATTTCATGATGATAAAGAAGATATACCATATTATTGTTATGCTTTTGTTGCTAGTTGCAACATCTGGCATGGCTGTATCTTCTCATTATTGTAAAGGTGAGCTGGTTTCAGTAACTTTAAACACAGAACAGGACTCTTGTTGTGACATGCCCGGTGAAACCAAGGGATGTTGTGATTTCTCCTTTGACTTTTTTAAAGTTGATGATGATTTTGTTACCACGACTTCTTATTTTTCTCCGATCCAATTTTCATTGATCGCTATCATATCAGATGCATTTAATATTTCAAAATTAGCACCAGCCCAAAGAAAAAATTTTATTTCCAATTATAATTTACCCCCTCCTAAAAAGCAAAACCCGCTTTCCCTTATTCAATCATTTCTTTTATAGTTTTAAACCTGTACAACATGTAATTGTTGTTCAATGGAAACAACATTGCCTTAAATTCCTGTATGTAAAGGTTTAATGATTTAAAAGAAAAATAAAAATGATTGATAAAACCATAAGATTCTTTTTGGAAAATAAAGTAGTAACATTTTTACTGCTAATATTATTTATTGCCTGGGGAATCTCCACCTCACCATTTAATTGGGAAACAGGTATTTTACCAGGAGATCCCGTGCCTGTTGATGCCATTCCTGATTTGGGAGAAAACCAACAAATCGTTTACACGGAATGGCCGGGCAAGTCACCCCAGGATATTGAAGACCAAGTATCCTATCCTCTTACTACGGCTTTGCTTGGAATTCCCGGTGTAAAGACCATCAGGAGCAATTCGATATTCGGTTTTTCAAGTATATACATCATATTCGAGGAGGATGTAGAATTTTATTGGAGCCGCACGAGGATACTTGAAAAATTAAATTCTTTACCAGACAATCTTTTACCCGGTGGTGTTTCACCAGCTTTAGGTCCTGATGCCACGGCACTGGGACAAATTTACTGGTATACCTTGGAGGGACGGGACAAGAAGGGTAATCCTGCCGGGGGATGGGATCCACAGGAATTACGAACTATCCAGGATTTCCATGTCCGATACGCGCTTACTTCCGCGAAAGGTGTGGCAGAAGTTGCTTCCATTGGTGGATTCGTGAAAGAATACCAAGTGGATATCGATCCTAATGCAATGAAAGCACATGGTGTGAACGTGGGGCAGATAATGCAAGCCGTTAAAAAAAGTAACCTAGATATCGGTGCCAGGACCATCGAGTTTAATAAAGCTGAATACCTGGTCAGGGCCCTGGGCTACATTAAAAATCTTGAAGATCTTGAACAAAGCGTGGTAGCTGTGAGAGAGAATGTTCCTATCAGGTTGAAAGATGTAGCCAAAATTAATTATGGCCCTGCAACACGGCGAGGAGGCTTGGACAAAGGAGGCGCCGAGGCAGTGGGTGGTGTCATCGTGTCAAGGTATGGTGCCAATCCCCTAGAAGTAATCAACCATGTAAAAGAAAAAATAGCGGAAATATCACCTGGTTTACCGGAAAAAACTTTAGATGATGGAACTTTTTCCAAGGTTACCGTTGTACCATTCTACGACCGCACCGGCCTTATTCATGAAACGCTTGGAACTTTAGAAGAGGCTTTAACACTAGAAATACTTATTAGTATCATTGTAGTCTTGGTATTGGTACTCAACTTGAGGGCTTCATTTCTTATCTCCGGCCTGCTTCCCATTGGGGTTCTCATGACTTTTATTATCATGAGGTATTTTGGGGTCGATGCTAATATAGTGGCTCTCTCCGGTATTGCCATTGCCATTGGTGTCATGGTTGACCTGGGGGTGGTGATCACTGAAAACATTATCCAGCACATGGAAAAGCCTGGTAATAGAGGTGCCAAAAATAAATTAATGCACGTAATAGGAGATGCTACATTGGAAGTTTCAGGAGCCGTAATCACGGCACTCTCAACGACCGTGATCAGCTTTCTTCCTGTATTTGCCTTGGAAGCAGCAGAAGGCAAATTATTCCGCCCCTTGGCTTTTACCAAAACCTTTGCCATGCTTTCTGCCCTTATAATTGCACTGATCATTATTCCTGCATTGGCACACGTGATTTTTTCTATTCGCCATCATAATAAAGAAAAAGCGAAACTAGTGTCATGTCAATGATAAAGCGTCTTGACGTTTCAGCCACTACGCTGGGTTCAAGGTGAATCCGATGCGCTTTAATACATGTGACGCGTCACTAGTAACGAACAGTATCTTTGTTTTATCAGGGATCCTGCTGGTTACCATTTTAGGAACATGGATTGGCTTATCACTCATGTTCCTAGGCTTAGCCAATATTCTTAAATTACGTTGGCCTAAAAAATGGCCCGGTAAATACAAAAATTGACTAAAACACTCCAGTTTGGCCATAATTCTAGTCACAGTAGTGATCCTTCTTTCACGTGAATGGATGCCTCTAGGGGCGCAAAACAGCTTATTGGCAAACTTGGTATTTGTTTCTATCATCATATCCCTTATTTTGGGAATTTTCATGCTCGTGGTGAGATATTATGATAAAATCCTAGGATGGTGCTTGGACAACAAGGGTAAATTTATCACCATGCCCCTAATTATCGTTTTTTTCGCGATTATCATTTGGCAAGGCTTTGACAAAATATTCGGTATTATTCCAAATTCATTGGGTAAAACAGGAGTAACCTTAAGGGGAACCGGGTTTTGGCAAGCAGCTTCAAAAACTTTCCCGGGTACAGGGAAAGAATTCATGCCGGCCTTGGATGAAGGATCCTTTCTCCTGATGCCGACAACCATGCCTCACTCCGGAATTGAAGAGAACCTGGAAACGATCAAGCAACTGGACATGCAAGTAAATGCTATTCCCGAAGTTGAACAAGTGGTTGGTAAATGGGGAAGGGTTAATTCAGCACTAGACCCTGCGCCGATATCAATGTACGAGAACGTGATCAATTATAAACCTGAATATGTTTTAGATGAAAAGGGACATCGAATTCGGTTCAAAACAAACAAGGAAGGTGCTTTTATCCTAGGAGATGGCTCTACCTATCATCCAGGAGTTGACGAGTTTAGAATAATCAAAAAGGAAGAACTGGTGCCTGGTAACCGAGGAGAATATTTTCGTCAATGGCGAGATCATATCAGGAGTACTGATGATATTTGGCAAGAAATAGTGAAGCAATCTAATATACCCGGGTTAACCTCTGCCCCTAAATTGCAGCCCATTCAAACCAGGCTGATCATGTTGCAAACGGGTATGCGCGCTCCCATGGGTCTAAAAGTCCGGGGTCCTGATTTAGCTACGTTGGAAAAATTTGGTTTGCAACTAGAGCATTATCTTAAAAATGTACCTGGCATTGAACCAGCTTCAGTCTTTGCCGACAGGGTAGTCGGGAAGCCCTACTTGGAAATTGAGCTTAATAGAGAAGCCATTGCAAGATATGGACTTACCATCGAAGACATGCAAACTTATATTACAGGAGCCATTGGGGGGATGAGCATGACATCAACGGTGGAGGGAAGGGAAAGATTTTCCGTGAGAGTGCGCTACGCGAGAGAACTGAGGGACAACCCGGAAGATTTGAAAAAAGTATTAATACCTACCCCCTCGGGGCCACAAGTTCCCCTGGGGGAATTGGCAGAAATTAATTATACCCGCGGCCCACAGTTGATCAGGAGTGAAAATACTTTTCTAACTTCATATGTCATTTTTGATAAAAAAGAAGGAAATGCCGAGGTTGACGTGGTTGAAGCAGGTCGAGACTACTTGGATCATTTGATTGATAAAGGAGAACTAAAAATTCCGGCCGGTGTAAGCTATGAGTTCACGGGCAACTATGAAAATCAAGTACGTGCCACCAAAAGGCTCATGATCGTGATCCCAGTATCCTTAATCATGATTTTTCTTTTATTATATTTTCAATTTAGATCGGTCAGTACAAGCACGATGATTTTTACCGGTATAATAGTTGCCTTTGCCGGGGGATTTTTAATGATCTGGTTTTACAGCCAATCTTGGTTCATGGATATTTCCATCGCTGGGATGAACATGCGAGATTTGTTTAGCATTCACACGATCAACCTAAGCGTGGCTGTCTGGGTGGGATTTATCGCACTCTTTGGAATTGCTACCGATGATGGCGTGCTGGTGGGAACCTATCTAACCCAACTATTTCATCATAAAAAAGCAGGCACAAGGGAAGAAATACGTGCCATCGTCATGGAAGCCGGGAAAAAACGGGTGCGTCCCGCCATGATGACAACGGCTACAACCCTAATTGCTTTACTCCCGGTCCTTACTTCCACGGGTAAAGGTTCTGATATCATGATCCCCATGGCCATACCACTTTTTGGAGGAATGGTAATAGAAGCGTTAACCATCTTCGTGGTTCCCGTAATTTATAGTTGGAATAAAGAGAGAAAATTAGAAAAAACAGATCACAAGTTTAAAGGAATTAAAAAAAATGGTCATGAAAAAGCATAGATTTTTATTAAGTTTCAGTTTTTTTCTTTTAGCCTCAAGCTGGCAAGTGATTTTGGCACAGGATCCCTTGGAGTTTTATTTAAACGTTGCCGCGGAGAATAATCCTGCGTTAAAAAGCACTTTTAATGAATATCATGCGGCATTAGAAAGAGTCCCCCAAGTGGGCACCTTGCCTGATCCAATGGTTTCCTTCGGCTATTTTATCCAGCCTGTTGAAACCCGTGTAGGTCCACAGCAAGCAAGAATATCGGCAAGCCAGATGTTTCCCTGGTTTGGAACCTTGAAGTCCCGGGAAAAAACGGCGACCTTGAATGCCAAGGCGAAATATGAAAACTTTTTGAACGAAAAATCAAGTTTGTTTTACCAGGTCAAATCTGGTTATTACAACCTTTTCTTCACGGGCAGGTCTATAGAAATTATGCGTCAAAATATTGAGTTGTTGCGAAGTTTTCTCCGCCTCTCCAATATAAAAGTTGAATCTGGCCAGGTATCCGGGGTAGATCAATTGAGGGTGGAAATCGAGATTGCCGACCTGGAAAACCAGTTGGATCTCCTTTTAGATAGATTTGAAACCCAGGAAATTAATTTCAGGAATCTTTTAAACGTGGATGATAATTATGAACTTACTATTGTTGATTCAATGGAATTAAAAGATCTTCCACTCGAACCGGAAATTATCATGGATTCTATTTTAAATAATAATCATGAACTTATTCAAACAACCCTCCTTTCCGAGTCTTATGAATACCAACAAAAAACCGCCAGGAAAAAAGGGTTACCCAGTTTTAACTTGGGGGTTGATTACATGGTCATTGGAGAAAGTATAAACCCGATGATTTCAAGTATAGAAACAGGAAAAGACGCCATTGTTTTACCCACGGTAGGAATAAGTATTCCTTTGTACAGGAAAAAATACAATGCCATGGTACAAGAAGCCATTTTCCTGGAGGAGGCTCAAAATTTCAAGAAAAAAGAAAAAATAAACCTGCTTGAGAATCAATTCCAAAAAGTTTTAAAAGAATATGCAGATGCAAAACGTAGAATTGAATTATATCAAAAACAAACCGAATTAGCAGAAAGGGCACTCAACATTCTTGAAACAAAGTATGCCACTAATAACAAAAACTTTGAAGAGTTATTAAGGATGGAAAGGCAGTTGCTCAGCTATCAACTCGGATTGGTAAAAGCAAAAACTGAAGTAAACTCATCCATTGCTTTCATGAATTATTTAATGGGAAACCTATACGAGTTTGACTAAAACAATTTTTAAAGATTAATATATGCGATTATGAAAACCAAGATAAAAGAATATAGCAAAATACTTATCCCTACCTTGATCATGGGGATATTGTTAGGATGGCTTTTTTTCGGAAGAACCTCGAAAGAACATGATGAAGCAGTTCATCAACATGAAGAGGTTGACAAGCAAACAGAATGGACCTGCTCCATGCATCCACAGGTACGAAGCGATAAACCGGGGTTATGCCCGATCTGTGCCATGGATTTAGTACCTGTTTCAAGCATGGAAGATGGCGAAAATGTTCCCTCTGAAGCGATTCAAATGAGTGAATCCGCCATGAAATTGGCAGATGTCCAAACGGCAGTGGTAAAAAAGGGTATACCCCAGAAAACTATACAACTTTTGGGAAAAATCCAGCCAGATGAAAGAAATATAGCAGAAATAACCAGCCGATTTGATGGAAGAATAGAAAAGTTACACGTGAATTTCACAGGTCAAAAGGTTCAAAAAGGACAAGTATTGGCCTCGATATATTCACCCGAACTTGTTACAGCACAGAAGGAATTATTGGAAGCTACCCAATTGAAAGAAACGAATCCTAATTTTTACGATGCTGTTCGAAACAAGTTAAAACTATGGGATTTAACAGGATGGCAGATAGATCAAATCGAAGAAAAAGGCGAACCACAATATTATTTTTCAGTTCTTTCCCCGATAAGTGGAACGGTAACCTGGCGACATGTATCCACGGGAGATTACATCAAGGAAGGTTCCCTTTTATTTGAAGTAGTAAGCCTCGACCAACTTTGGATAATGTTCGACGCCTACGAAAGTGATCTTCAATGGATCCAAGAAGGTGCACAAATTGATTTCACGGTGCAGTCCCTGCCCGGGAAAAAATTCACTAAAAAAATATCATATATAGATCCATTCATCGATCCGACCACCAGGGTAGCAAAAGTACGTGTAGAAATTAACAACAAGAATGATATGTTTAAGCCTGAAATGTTCGTGAATGGAGTTTTAAAATCACAATCAACTGTTGAAACTGATCAGCTTCTTATACCCAAATCATCCATTTTATGGACAGGTAAAAGAGCCGTGGTCTATATAAAGAATAATGAATACGAGAAACCCACTTTCTTTTACAAGGAAATCACTTTAGGGCCAGAAGCAGGTAAATACTACGTAGTAGCAGAAGGATTAGAGGAAGGGGATAACATAGCCACCAATGGCGTGTTCCAAATAGATGCCGCGGCTCAATTAGCAGGAAAATCAAGTATGATGAACCCTTCCGGTGGAAAAACTTCAACCGGGCACGATCATGGTGATGGCAGCATGGATACCGGGGCAAGTTCCTCTCAACATGATAATCATGATAACCAAAATAAAGAACAACACCTTGAAGTGAACAAAAAGTTCAAATCTCAGTTAAATATCGTGTACGAAAAATACCTGGAATTAACTGATGCTTTTGTAGAATCCGATCCGGGAAAAGTCAAAGAGGAAGCTACCGAGGTTAAAAAAGCATTGGACCAAGTAGATATGGGACTTTTGAAAGGAAATGCACATGACAGGTGGATGAAACAGTCGGATGAATTGAAAAAAACGATCACACCAATCATTCAACATGATGACATTAGCCAACAAAGAGAAGAATTTGCAAAATTTAATAAAATCTTTTACCAGTCGATAAAAACCTTCGGGTTAGAAGATAAAACCGCTTTTTACCAGTATTGTCCCATGGCCAATGATGATAAAGGAGCTTATTGGTTTAGTGATAAAAAAGAAATAAACAACCCTTACTTCGGGGAATCCATGCTAAAATGCGGCGAAGTAAAGGAAATTATAAAAGAATAGGCATAAATGAACAAGTAGAAAGGAGGAAATAAAATGATTTGGAAAATGTTGCTAATAGCAATTATATTGATGGCTATCGTATTTTTAGGATTGGGTATTAAACTACTTTTTAATCCCGCTGGAGAAGCTCGACTTCATTCTTGTTCTTTACCAGATGAAGATATGGGTAGCGAAGGTTGCATGTGCAGAAGAGAAGGAAAAACAAGTTGCCATGAGACTAAGGAATAACATTATTAACTTAATTTAAACATTTAAATTTATTAAACATGAAAACAAGAATTTTGAATCTTTTAGTGCTATTTTTTTTATTAGGCACCACCAGTTTGATGGCGCAAGACTTAAAAAAAGAAAAATTTGAGGTTAAGGGAAGTTGCGGCATGTGCGAAACAAAAATAGAAAAGGCCGCAAAATCTGTTGATGGGGTCAAGAAAGCCGATTGGAATTTGGAAACAAATACATTGCAAGTTTCTTATGATGAATCCAAAACGGGTTTGGACTCTATTCAACAAGCCATTGCACAGGTGGGATATGATACCGAAAAATATTCAGCCCCGGATGAGGTTTACAACAAATTGCCCGGCTGTTGCAAGTATAATAGAAAGTAACCATCTTGGGAATATTTCCCTAGAGATTAATCACTTCAAGCGTTCTTGTTTGCAAGAACTTGAATATTTCATGATGGACAAATGCTTTTAATTAAGTATTTGTCCATTTTCTTTTAGTACCTGTGCTCCTTACCTATCGCAAAAAGAAATAGCGGAAAAATAAAACCCTCATGTTATTGAATATTATGTTATCCTCGTGAGCACGCTAAAGCCCGGTTCATAAATCATTGAAAGATCTCGAATGTAAATGCCTGGTACCTATACATAATTATCCTTGTTAACTTTTTAGTGATCGGACTAAATTGAAAAATGAATAGCTGATTGTTTAAACCGCTCATTTTCTAATCATTCAAGTGAGTATTATCTTTCCCGGATTTGCATTATTCAATTCCTCAATGATTTTTCTCTTTAAAATACCAATATGTAGGTATTGACACAAATGAATTGAACAGCTAGTTTTGCTTATTTAAAATTAATCTTATTACTGGGAAATACTACAGCTTATAATTCTTTTAGTAACTCGGACATTGGAAGTAGCATGATCGGGTATTATGTTGAAACAGGATATATTGTATTACAACTTTTTAGTGATGCACAAGATCAATTAATCCCATTCGTACGATTCGAACAGCTTGATACCCATCTTACCACGGGGGGTGGATTAATCGATAACCCGGCTTATAATATTTCGGCCATTAATACAGGTATTGGTTGGAAACCTACTCCCGGGACTGTTGTAAAAGCTGATGTTCAATTCCTAAAGTCAGAAGCTGATGCAGAATTTTCCAAGACCCTAAATTTGGGTATCGGTGTTTGGTTCTAAAATAATAACTGCCATGGAACTACTTCTTTTTTAAAAGAATGTTTCATGGCAGTTTTTTAAAAAAATCATTCAATATTAGATCTTCTATGAGAAAAAAGTTCCTGTTTATAATTACCTTAATTATTCTTATTTCAAGTTCATTCAAGGAGCCTAATCTCCCGGAACAAAAAAAATTGCTTAAAGTGCTAAATAAGGTTTTTGATCCCACACAACCAGTAAAGGTTATTAATTCACCCGGGAAAAGTTGTTTAGGGAATGAATTGTATGTAGTATCAGGGAATGATACACTTGGAACAGTTTACACGAGCCGGGTATTTAGTTGCAGGGCCGGGGGATGTTCTTTAACAAATAATGAACCGGGTAAAAATGAAGGGGCGGAATATTTCGATTATTATTGCATCCTGGACAGGGATGGGAAAATTATCCTGGTAAGTATTTTTAATTACCAATCTTCGCATGGCCAACAAGTTCGCAGCAAAGGGTGGCTAAAACAATTCAAAGATTACGGGGGAAACACGGGTTTAACCTATGGCAAAAACATACAGGCAATATCCGGTGCAACCATCTCAGCAAGATCACTTACCGAGGATATCCAGGAAAAAATGAACTGTAGAAAACATTATTCAAAATCAAATTAACAAGTTACACCGAAGAATAAAAAAAGATATTTAATTATCCCTTTTCACTTATTTTCTTCAGATTAGCAATATCAAGAATTTTAATGGTGCCATTATTTTGCTCTATAATACCTTCATTCTTAAATTCATTCAACATCCTGATTGCACTTTCACGAGTCATTCCAGTCAATTCACCAAGTTCTTTTTTGGAAAGAACGAGTTCAAAATTCCCCGGGATTAAAAACCACTTCGGGAAGATAAATTAAACCACCGGCCATTCGACCAGGCATTTTCTTCTGGGTAAGATTTACAAAACTATTCAATGTATTCACGGATCTTCGACAGAATTCCGCGATGAAAGCATCAGAGAACTTTCTGTTTTGATGAACGAGTCGTTTAATTATCCTTCTATCCACAAATTGAGCCGATACATCTGTTAGTAACATGTCTGAAGACTTGTAAATTCGGAGAGGATTATTTAACCTAGGGAATTCTAAAATTCATGGTTTCAATAACAATATAAACCTCTATTTTCAAATTGGAAGGTTTGAAGGAACTGATCACACCGGCAAACTAAAAAATCTCAATCCCGGAAGGTTCGTTTGAATTCAGGCAAAAAATCTGGTCATGAGTTAAGATCAAGGTTACTTAAAAAAACGCTGATATGATGTAAAATAGCAATACAAATGCATAAATATCTCAAAAAATTTAGAAAATTAAACCTGCTCAATTAATTTTAAAGAAATTTTTGAGCGGGTGATTTTTTACCTAAAAAAACAACCAATTTTTATTGATAAAACAAGGATCATTGAAATAAAAAGAATTTTTAGCAAACAGTATAGTCTTTAAACCTTGATACACAAAACAATGAAGAAAAAAAGAAACATAAAATTCTTAACATTGATCGGTACTCTCATCAGCTTTTTTTCTTGCGAATGGGAAAAGACCGAACCCCTTATTCCTTTCGTGCCAAGGAATAAAGATGTTTTAGAAGCAAAATACATTACCTCGGAAAGACCTATTTCCATTCATTCCCCTGTATGGTCTGAAGTACATTTCCATGAAGTAAATGTTTTCGATATAAGTAAGGGTAAAATTTACCCTGAAGATGGAATTTTGAACATGACCGGTACTTACGAGGGGCTCTCTTCCTTTAACAAGGGTGATTCGGTAAACCTCATCCTAAAAGCAGCTTATGACAATGAGTTTATATACATACTCGCCGAATGGAATGACCAGTATGCCAATGCTTCTTTTAAAAGTTGGTTTTTTAATGGCCCCCCTGATCCGTATAAACAAGATGATACTACGGGGTGGACATCACAAAAAAATGATGACAACCTTATCCTGAACTTCCCGCTACCCGGTACATCCGCTTATCATTTGGATATATGGAAATGGAGCCTGGCACTTTCTGAACCTGTTGGCCATGGAATTGATTTACATATGTTGAAAGATAGCTCCATCACATATGACAAGGGAACTCCTCCTTATTCAAGAAATTGGAGAACGGATAACAATCGTGCCGGCCCCATGTATGAATGGAATGGAGAATCTCAACAGGTTACAAAAGGGGATGGTAATCTTGCCATTTTAGATCCAGCCTATTATCTTTTTAATACCACGACGTTCACTGGCGACCCAAAAGCTGGTGATGCAGTGTATAAAAATTCCTGTTCCGGATGCCATGGAACAGGCCCCGAAGCTTATGCCGCCCCTTTAATTGGTGAGAGCCTAAACAGGTATTCTCGAAAAGCACTGGCTGATTATTCTGCTTCACCTTTTCATGATGGAAAAAGCTATTATGAAAAATTAGACTCCTCTCAAAAAGAGAATTTGGCGGCAAGAATTAGGAGCTTATCGGGCATACCCGGTCACGTCCTGCATTTACCCGAAGGAAGTTCGGCTGACATACTCGCCTCCTCAAATGTAGTAACTTCAAATATTATTCCTTGGGAAAACAACAGGTATAAAGTTTTACTTTACAGGAAATTATCCACAGGAAATGAGGATGATATTCAATTTGAACCCGGGGAGAAATATGTTTTTTCTATCTTCTTAACTGACAATGACGAAATTAATTATATTGGCACCTTAACTGACACCCTGGTATTCACGGATTAAATGGAAAATATATGAATAGACTGATTTTATTAATATTAGCAGGATCTTTTTTTATGTTCAACGGGTGTGAATATGAAAAAACCGAGCCGGTTGAAGAAATTGAAAATGTAAGTTTATCCAATGATTTAATGCCCATTTTTAACAGGAGTTGTAACATGGGAGGTTGCCATGATGCGGGAGGTATTCCACCGGACTTAACCGAAGAAAACGCTTACATTCATATTATTTTACTTAACCAAGTAGATACCAATAACCCGGAATCCAGTATACTTTATGACCGGATGCAGGATCCTAGAAATCCTATGCCCCCGGAAGGGCTACTTTCGGAATATGAAATAAACCTTGTTTTACAATGGATAAAAGAGGGTATAAAGGACAATTAAAATTAGCTGACATATTCATATTAAATTTATCATTAACAAAAAAAAATGAACATGAGAAAAAAGCTTTTCTTTAAATTTTTTTTAGCCATATGGTGTTTTTCCATGGCATCTTTTCTTTCGGCCCAAGATGACTTAATGGATATGCTTGAAGAAGAAGTAGGAGAAGAAACCTTGTATGTCAGTTATACATTCAAATCCACCCGCATTATCAATGGACATTCCATAGAACGCGTGAGGGCCAAACAACTGGATTTCCGCGCAAATCACAGGTTTGGAGAAATCAAAAGCGGGGTTTATGAGTTATGGGGTCTTGATAATGCACTTATCAATTTTTCACTTGAATATGGTGTAACCGATTGGCTCATGATCGGAATTCGCAGGGGTACCTACCAAAAAGCTTATGATGGGTCTCTCAAGTTCAGCTTATTAAGGCAATCAACTGGCAAAATAAATATGCCAATTAGCGTTTCTTATTACACCGATATGTCCATCAAAACCCTTAAATTGGGGGATCCTACCCAGGAGGATCTTATTAAACATCGATTGGCTTATGTCCACCAAATTCTAGCGGGACGAAAATTCAATGAAAATCTTTCTTTGCAATTATCTCCTACCTACGTGCACAGGAACCTGGTTAAATACGATGAAGTGAATGATGTTTACGCCATGGGTATAGGAGGAAGATACCGGTTAACCAGGCGGCTTAATTTGATGTTCGAGTATTTTTATACCTCCCACGCTGCAAAGAACGATCAGTTTTACAACCCCCTTTCTCTTGGTGTAGACCTTGAAACCGGCGGACATGTTTTCCAACTCTTTTTGACCAATTCAAGAGCCATGCTTGAAAAAGGAGTAATGGCCGAAACAACAGGATCATGGATGGATGGAAGCATTTATTTTGGTTTTAACATCTCCAGGATGTTTTCCATCAGCCGGGGAAAAAATCATTAATCTTTTAATAATTTGAATTATGAAAAAAAAGACATTATTTACAGCCTTATTTATTTTAAATTTTGCTTTTTGCTTTTCCC
>CAZOSQ010000045.1:0-13323 GCA_964582245.1 uncultured Bacteroidales bacterium
TCCAAGGTTGATATTTCTGTATAGGTATCTACTAAACGATACCAGTCCGCATAATCAATTAAGCTAAAACAACACGGTTCAATGGTCTCTATATTATCAATACTCGGTATTTGGTAAAAAAAATGAGCTGTAAGAAACAAAAGATTCGTTCTCAAAAGCGAACCAGCCAGTTATATCTTTATCATCCTTCCTGTAAAAACCTCTAACTACCCCTTGTCTAATAAAATATAAATGACGGTTAATTTGGCCTGCTTCCAATATTAAAGTATTCTTGGGAAATGTTTTTTCGGTTGTGATACTATTTATATCTTTCTTTGCTTTTTCACTAAGCGTTACAACCTGGTTAAAGGCATTTATAATATTTTTCACCGGGTTAAGAATATTTAATGTTATTGACCAGGTATTTCAAGTATAAAAATAAGATTTAATTTGGGAAATGAGTCCTAAGATCCAAAAAAATTATTACTGCACGATCAAAGAAGGTGGGTTTTCAATTTGGGCTAAAACTTAATGCCCATGAAAAGCACGTCATCTACCTGTGGAAGCTTACCTTTCCAATTGTAGAAATATTCGACTATAAAGGTATACTGTTCTTCCATGGGTTTCATGTAAACTTTGTCAAGCAACATTTTTAATCTACTCATCTTTAATTTCTTACCAATTGGACCACCAAATTGATCCGTATACCCGTCGGAAAACATGTACAACAAATCTCCCTTGGATAATTGAAATTCATTGTTAAAAAATTCTTTCTTTTCACAATAATTTCCCCCAATGGTCACTTGATTCCCTTTGACGTATAATTGCTTATTATCCTGGTAAATTATATAAGGCCGCATGGCCGAAGAAACATTTACTTTCAAGGTCAATAAATCTACTTCACAAACTATTATATCCATGCCATCGCTGGATTTTTCCATCTCTTTGTTTTGATTCAACGTGTTAGTTACTTCACTGTTAAGCATATCCAATATGGCTGCCGGTGACGTAACTTTTTGCTTCAGTATAATATCCTTGATTAAAGTAGTACCAATGATTGACATAAAAGCCCCTGGTACACCATGGCCGGTAGAATCTGCACATACGATAATCATCTTGTTGTCATCCACCTTATCATACCAGAAAAAATCACCACTCACAATATCTCTTGGCTCGTAAAAAATAAAAGCACTGTCAAAATTCTTATGCAAAGCTTTTGGAGAGGGTAAAATACTAGATTGTATTCTCTGGGCATAATTGATGCTGTCAGTTATATCCCTATTTTTAACTTCAATTTCTTCTTTTTGCTTTATAACCTCTGCAGTCCTCTCATCCAGTTTTTCTTGCAAATACTTCTGAAAGGCTATTTGTTTTCTTTCCCTTATCTTAATAAAAAGAAATATCCCTGTTAAAAAGGTAAATATCATCGTGATAATAAACCAATATCTTTTCCAAAAGGGAGGTTTTATCCTAATATTAACATGTAAAGGGGAAGTCGCACATTGTTCGTCACCCGTGCAGGCTTTCAGAAGGAATTGATAATTTCCTTCTTCCACTTTGCTATAGGTCACGTTTCTCCTGGAAGTATATTCTGACCATTCCGGGTCATGCCCTAAGAGCTGATACTGGTATTTTACTTCTTTCGGATCATGGTAATACAATCCAATATATTCTATTTTTAACCTGTACTTTCCGTAAGGCAATACTATATTTTCTTGGTAATTAATGGGTTCATCATTTATCCAAACATTTGTTATATTAACAGCCGGTAACTCTTTATCTTGTTTCATTTTAGCGGGATCATATAAAACCAACCCCCCCGTCGTTCCAAACAACAGTTTTCCACCAGGTGCCAAAACAGCAGCCGAGGGATTGCAATCGCCTTTTATCCCCACTTCTAATCCAAAAGATTTAATTGCATTTTTTTTAGGATCAATCCTCGATAAACCCAAGCGGTGGCCACACCATATTTTCCCCTCTCGATCCACGACCATGCTGTAGATATATTCGGATCTTAACCCTGCTTCGGAAGAAAAATACAGCAATGAATCTCGAGTAAATTTATATACACCATTACCATAAGTACCAGCCCATAAGTTACCCTCATTATCCTGTACTATAGCAGTTAATTCCAGTTCAATTTTCACTGGAATTTTATACATCTTATCCTTGTTAATCGAATATAAACCATTGGCCCGGGTTGCGATCCAGACAGATTCTTTTTCATCTATAAATACTTGTCTTATAAAATTATGTGGTAATCCTTCGGTGGTACTATAATGCTCTTTTTTCAAGGTCTTCTTGTTAATTTTAAATACCCCCCCGCGGGTTCCTACCCAAAGAACTTCTTTCATACCTGCCAATGAGGTAATAGAATTTTCCAAGAAGTTTTTTTCCTCGTGAACGGGCTGAAAAAATTTATCGCTTTGTTTAAGCCGATAGATGCCACTTTTTCCTGTCCCTGCATAAAGATCATGGTTTTGATCTAAATACAAGCAAGTGATTTTATCATTAGGCAATCCTTCACGTGTACCATACAAAACGGTAACAGAATCATGGATCCCCTTTTTTAATATACCTTTCTCACTTCCTATCCAGTAAAATTCTTCAGAAGTTGCCAAGGAGGTGATATTGGATCCTATTAAATTTTCTTCGAAAACAAACCTGGAGAAAGCTTCATCTACTAACATAGCTAGGCCTTTCCCAAATGTACCAATCCAAATATTTCCTTCACGGTCTTCAAAAATATCACGAATAAAATTAGATGGCAACCCATTGTCTTGGTGAAAAGATGTTTTGGAAAGAAACTCCCTGGAAATATTATCCCACTTGGTTTTAAAAACCCCATTACCAGTTGTTCCTATCCATATGTTTCCTTCTTGATCTTGGTATATGGTTTGAACAGATTCATTTTGAAGTCCACATAATTCACCCATATTATATGCTATAACCTTATTATTAGTGGTATTGATAACTAGTTCGTAAAAACCAAATTCGCTTGTCCCTATTAAGAATCCATTGCGGCTGGATTCAATACAATTGATTTGGGTAGAGGGAATTTGATTGATTCCTGAAATCAAGTTAAACTTTTTTTCTTTTTCATCTAGGTGGTAAAACCCTAATCCTTCCGAAGTTCCTAGTATAAAATACTTATCGCCGATATGCATAATAGCTGAGAGAATTTTATCTTCAACACCGATATACATGTTAAATTCTCCACTAGGCAGTACTTTTATGATTCCTTTGTTTTGACTCGCAAAAAATATATTTCCTTCCTTGTCACCGGTAATATCCTTAATTATGCTACCTACAATTGAATCGGGAGCAATTTCCAAAATACTCTTCCCGTTGTAAGCACTGATTCCACCACCATTATGACCTTGCCATACCACCCCGTTTTCATCCTTATATAAACAAGAAATAAAAGATGATCCATCCATTTTTGCAAACTCATTCAAAAAGCTAAAACCATTATACCTGCTGAACCCTGCCCCACTGGCAATAACAAGATAACCAGCTTGATCCTGGTTAATGGCATAGATAAAAGGATTAAGTCCATCCCGGGCTCCATAAACATTAAATTTAAAATGTTGCGAATACCCCCATGAAAAGTTCCAGGTGATGAATACTAGTAATATTAAATGTTTCAAAATGTTGTTCATATACTTGCTTTATTCCTAAAACCAAATTGATACTTTCCAGTCAAGGTATTTCATTCAGAAAACCAGGAGGTTTATTATTGATTTACGTTAGTAAAAATTGTTAGTTTCATTTTACGATGTGAATAAAATAAACCTGGTAGAACAAATTATTTAATTGGGTTTTATATAGAATTTAATGTTCCCGGACAGTTATTCTCGGCTTATAAGTAGGCACACCGCCAATGGGGATCGTGTTAAATGGTAATAATTCATTATACTGGTTTCTCACGTTTATTACCACGTTATTATTCTTCACCACGGGGTTTCTTTTTTTTATGAACTGTATATCCAAGGAAGAATTTTTCTCCTCTTCGAAAACATCAAAAATCGTTTCTTTCCACTCGTTATCAGCTGACACTTTATTTAAATCCCCCTGTCTTGCAACAGATACAACCCTAATAAATCCATCGGAATCCCAATCAAAATTAACTTGTTTGATAGAAATTGTTTGATCATCCACGAATGGATAAATATGAGAAACCTGGTCAGGATCATTGTGCATCCGGAATGAATATTCAAAAGTTAAAGCGTAAGCTCCTTCTATAGATTTATTTGAATTCATGTCAGTGGATAAGAAGTACCTATAAAGATTGCCGTCATCCCCTTCAATTCCTTCAGCAATGATTTTAAAAAAATATCCCTGGTATTTTTCTACATATTCCCCTTCAAAAGGATTAAAAGGCCCAAAAGTATACCAGTCTTGATCATACCGTGCAGATTGACCAAAAGTTTTTGATGCCAGCAAATTCCCGCTTCTATATTCTCCGATAGGATCGGTCTCCTGTGCATCTTTATGCGAATAGGCCAAATTACCTCCATATACCGAAAAGTTAGTTTTGGTATTGGGTTCCTGGTTCAATTCATCCAATTCACCACCAACGTCCGGGTCATAAACCCTTATGTAAACAGCACCTGCATAATTTTCAGGTATAACAAAAAAAAATGTTTGCGAAAAATCGTCATCTCCCCAATGAGCTTTGGCTTCCTTGCCAAAAGTCATTAAAAAAGGAATATTCTCATCTTCCCCTGGAACAGGCTGTCCCATAAGCCTAGAGCTTAGAAAAATAATTATAATGACAAGGAATGATTTACATGTTAATCCCATTTCCCCTTCTTTTTTTCTTCTTGTAAATGTAAATATACAAGTTTACCCGGTTAATTCATTAAAGTAATTGTAAATTTTCTTTTAAATTTTCCTTGTTTAATAATCAAAATCCAAGGATATTGTATATTAAATCTCGAAAGATTGCAATGTATTTTAATTCACGATATCCATTTCCTCCACGATATGTTTTGCTCCCGCAAACTTATCAATGATAAATAATACATATCGTATATCAACAGCAATATTTCTACATAAAGAAACATCATAATAAAGATCACTCATGGTTCCTTCCCAATTCCTGTCAAAGTTTATCCCAACTAATTCACCCTTGGCATTCAAAACCGGGCTGCCTGAATTTCCCCCGGATGTGTGATTTGAAGCGATAAAACAAACCGGCATCTTTCCTTGCTGATCACGATAGACCCCATAGTCCTTTTTCTCGAATAATTCTTGAAGGCGTCCGGGAACTTGAAACTCTTCATTTGATGAATCTCTTTTTTCAATGACTCCTTCTAAAGTGGTAAAAGGCTCAAGAAAAATAGCATCCCATGGGGAATATCCTTCCACTTTCCCATAGGTTAAGCGTAAACTAAAATTAGCATCAGGGTAAAGACGCTTTTGGCTAGATAAACGGATAATCTCCATGTATTTTCTATCCAAGGAATCTATACGGGCCGAAAGATCCTTGTAAGGTTCAATGATCAAGGTTGAATACGTGTTTATAAAATCATCATATACCCGGAAAAGTGGGTCTTTAATTATCTTATTCAATCCGGGAACCTTGAAATTATCCAAAATTTTATTTAATTTATCTTCATTGGTGAAAATTGAAGTAGAATAAATCTTTTCCGTGTATTTGTAAAAATCCCCATTAAAATTTTTATGAACTTCCTCGAAAAAAGATGGATGATAAACAGGATCAATATGTTTATCATATTCAGCCAGCTGTGCGGCTAAAACCTGATGATCCATGGGTAAATGACATTGAGAAAATATATATTTGCTTTTGTTTTTTATTTTCTCCAATTGCTTAACCACTTGATCGTAATCATCTCCCGATCGGGTTACCAAGTTGATTAAATTAACAAACTCGCGGGTAAAATTAAATAGTTCCACGGATGAAAATATTTCGTACATGAAATAATAGACCATTTCATAAGACAAAACTTTCTCATAAGATGTATCCAAGCTATCAAGTAAACCTTGTTGAAAATATCCCCATCCCTTATTAATTTGCATTTCGCGGGTTATATTTTTTTCAAACTCTTTCTTCTTATCTACAGCCTCGATCCTGTCAAGTCCCATTACCATGCCTTTCCATTTTTTATAGGCATTGCTTGCACTTTTATGCTTGTTAATATAATTAAAATAAACCTCTTCATCCTTCTCCATATGGTATTTCATCTTTTCCAAGCGAGCGCCCCGCATTGCAATTCGGCCTGGTAACAAGGTTTCCAATTGATTTTTCACTGCTGTTGAATATACATATTCATCGGTGCTTCCCGGGAAACCAAGGATCATGGTAAAATCATCTTTTTGAAGACCTTTCAAAGATATTTTTAAGTAATTTTCTGTACTATAGGGTTGATTTAAACTATCATAAGCTGCGGGTTGATTATCTTGATTGGCATAAATCCTAAAAACCATGAAATCTGCCGCATGCCTGGGCCACATCCAGTTATCGGTATCACCTCCAAAATTCCCAACGCTCTTGGGTGGGGCTCCAACCAATCGTATATCTTTAAACTCTTCGTAAAGAAACATGTAATAAATATTTCCCTTGAAAAATGGGGTAACCACGATTTTGTAATCACCCTCAACATTTTCTTTCAGGCGCTCAATATTTTCTTCGATCATCATTTTTCTTTCTTCTTCGGTAAGGGTTCCGGCTATATTTTCCAGTACTTGTTTGGATACATCCTCTACCTTCCGCAAGAAAGTTACGGTTAAACCAGGACATGGCATTTCCTCTTCCCTATTCATTGCCCAATATCCTTTTTCCGTATAATTCTCTCCCAACGTACTAAGGGATTGCACAATACTAAAACCACAATGATGATTGGTTAAAAGCAACCCATCCTTGGAAATTACTTCTCCCGTACATCCTCCCCCGAATTTTACAACAGCATCTTTTAAAGAAGAATGATTGATATCATATATATCTTCCCGTGTGAGTTGGAATCCTAAATCTTGCATATCCTTGATGGTGGAATTTGTCAATAACCAGGGTAGCCACATACCCTCCTTCCCGGGGAGAGTGAGTGAAATAAAACTAAATATTACAAGCAGTATATTTTTTAAAAACATCTGTTTTTACCTGTTAAAAATTTATTAAAAGCTTTAGGAAACAAACGATATTAATTCTGAATATAGTCTTTGAACGGGTAAACCCATGACATTAAAAAATGAACCATTTATTCGCTCGATTCCTACATATCCTATCCACTCTTGAATTCCATAACTTCCAGCTTTATCCAATGGGAGATATTTTTCCACGTAGTAATTAATTTCCTTTTCCTCGAGTTCTCTAAAATAAACCCGGGAACTGGATGAAAAAGTAATCGATTTTTCCTGGTCCATGATACAAACTCCCGTTATTACCTCATGTTTTTTACCGGACAATCTCTTTAATGTCTCCTTGGCATCTTCCCTGTCAGTTGGTTTACCTATAATATTGCCATCCAAGGCCACGATTGTATCGGCTGTTATCAAAATGTCTCCCTTCTTCAATTTCCCATGAAATGGACTGGTTTTTAAATTGGCTAAAAAAACAGGGATTTCCTCAACCGTTAAATGAAGAGGGTAATTTTCTTCTATTTCCTCGGGTACTTGCACCAGGAATTTGACCCCGATTTCTTTCAATAAATGATGTCTTCTCGGTGATTTTGAAGCAAGTATAACCTGGTAATTTTCCAGTAATTTCTCTAGCATTTTAGAAAAGAAAGTATTTGATTACAAAAGAGTAACAGAGACCTATCAACATGATTATCTTCACTAGTTGGCTGGAAAAATGATAATCTTTCTTCGAACCTGCCGAGTATATTTTAAATCCTAGCAAAGCCGAGGGAATGACCAATCCCACGACAAAATATATCATGGTGATTTGATCAAACAAATCAGGTATAGCAAATGACTTTAACTTGATGTATGTAATTAAAACACCTATAATAAATAACACATCAATGGAAAGGATAATAATTTTAGTGTTTTTTATTCCCAGCATGATAGGAACAGTATTTCTCCCGTAAGCCGCATCTCCTTCAAAATCTTCAGAATCTTTAATGATTTCACGCATAAGGGTGGTAATAAACCCAAACAATGCAAATATACCTACACTTCGCAGAAGAAAACTAAAATCCATTCCTAGTTCCGTTAAGACTTGGTTATATTCCTTATTCAACAACGGTATTTCGAAAAGCGGGACCATTATTGGAACCAAGGCCGTTAGCACAGCGACAATAATATTACCAACCAAGAACTGGCGCTTATAGCTAGTTGAATAAAACCATAATAAGCCAGCAATCATCACGAATATAACAGCAAGTGAAAAAATTTGGATATAAAGAGAAAGATAAACTCCTAACCCCACACCTAAAGCATTGAATACTAAATGCAAAGCCATGGCTTTCCGCCTGTTCACGACTTTTCCTATGATTACCTCCTCCGGATGGTTCACCATATCCGTCTTCCTGTCAAAATAATCATTGATCACATAACCGGCTGCTGTTATAAACACCGTGGATAAAACCAACAGTAAAAAATGGATACTGCTAAATTGTAAAGAAAAACCTTTCATTACCAATAAAGGTTGAACTACGAAATACCTCATCATGTACATGGTTAAAACGATAATAACCAAGTTCTGTACACGCACTAGTTTTAAATATGGAAGAATTTTCACAAGCTTATCTTTTTTAGTAATTAAATTAGTCTTGTAAATCCCGAATGGCTCAGCAAAGCTAAACTTACTATCAAAAAACAATCATTTGATTAGTGAATATAATGATACTTTTTAATAGACATCTCACGAGATTAAATATTTTTTTAAGTAATGTTATTCAAACTATACCAGTTTAAAAAAATAAAATTCTGCATCTAGATCCCTTTCTCATATCTTAATCCTGTTCTTATTTGTATAAAGAAGATCATGATTTAAATTTACAAATTAATCAAACTTACCAACTATATGCATCCCCACCCATCCATTTCCCCTGGAAACGAAGGACTTGCTCGATCATATCTCTTACACATCCCTCACCACCTTTTCTATCTGAAATATATTTTGAAAGTGATTTTATTTCTTCCACTGCATCAGCAGGACATGCCGGAAAGCCCACTTCCTTCATTATCTCGTAATCTGGCAGATCATCTCCCATGTAAAGAACTTCAGAAGGAGAGAGATGATATTTATATATAAAGTCATCGAAACAATCTTTTTTATAAACAGCTTTCAAGTAAATATCAGTCACCCCCAATCCCATAAACCTTTTCCTGACAGCCTCGGAATTACCACCGGTTATGATACATACCGGGTAATTTTTCCTGACAGCATATTGAATAGCATATCCATCCTTTATATTCATGGTTCTCATCATATCACCTGAAGGATGGAGATACAGTTTATCATTGGAGAACACCCCGTCTACATCAAAAGCGAATGCTTTAATTTTTCCCAAATCTTCCTTGTAATTACTCATTCGAAGAATTCCTTTATATCATTCGTATAGTTTGTTTACCAAGATCCTTTTTATGCTTACCCATAAAAATCAATCACTTCCCTTGGTGAAATAATGATGATTTTTTAATGGATATTTCATGCTGAAAATTACTAATATTTTTACTTATGACCTTATATATTTCCAATTTTTCGGGTTCATTAGAAAGCACTTCTTCGTGCAGCCTAAGTGTTTCTTTATCTCCTCGCACGGCTGGACCTGTCTGTACAAGATGTGGTGAATTATTAAATGCTTTTTCTATCGTCTCCCTTACCAGGGACTCCATGATTGAAAAAGGTATATCCTGTTTAATAAGCATCTCCTCCCCTATGGCAAGCATATGGTTTACAAAGTTACAGCAAAAAACAGCCGAAGTATGAAGTAATTTTCTTTTTGAAGATTCCAAATAATCCACCTTTCCTGAAAGACTACTTGCTAATTCGTGCAATATTTGACCTTTTTTTTCACTTGATGCTTCTATAAAAATGGGAACATTCTCAAAGTTGGGGCTCCTTTGTTTTGAAAAAGTTTGCAATGGATAAAAAACGCCACAACATTTAAAATAATTTTTTAAAATTTCTATATCCATGCTGCCTGAAACATGCACCACCATTTTATCCT
This sequence comes from uncultured Bacteroidales bacterium, assembly GCA_964582245.1. Classification (GTDB taxonomy): domain Bacteria; phylum Bacteroidota; class Bacteroidia; order Bacteroidales; family CAZOSQ01; genus CAZOSQ01. The sequence continues at coordinate 10,122 of CAZOSQ010000045.1, forward strand.
TATAGGGAAAATCAGAAGTAACTTGGGGCAATGCTTTATCACTCACTGCCAAAATATAAATTTCCGCACATGGATCAAGTTCTTCCATGTGACTTACCAATGGGATTGATAATTTTTTTGACAAATGGACAGCATTTTCCCTGGTCCTGTTAAATAGCTGAACAATATCGTGTCCAGCATTTTTCAAGGCAAAAGTCAAACATGTCCCAATGTTACCGGTTCCTAATATGACAATTTTCAAAGAAATTTATTTTTTCCTAGTTTAAGATTGGACAAAAATAGCAACTTTATCATAATTAATGATTTTTCCTAATACTATTATGATAATTAAAAATAAACATTCAGCACACGTTATATTATAAATGATGAATATAGCTGTGGATATTCAACTATTTAAATAAAAATTTATCTTTTCCGCTTTAAAATCTTTATTTTTATGTTGAAAAACAATAACAAATTAATTTCAGAATTAAATTAAAAACACGGATTAAAACAGGGGTTTTTATAACAAAAATCATAGTATTAATTTTAAAATCGGCACTATAAATAACTTGTAAATGGGTGATCATACAAGTTGAATTATAATTAACCATGATAAAAATTTCCATAGAACAAGAATTGAGAGAGAAATGTCCCGGCATGGCATTGGGTATTATAGAATGCCAGGTCTACAATTCGTTTCATGATGAAAAGCTGTGGGAAAAAATTGAAAGATCAATTAAGTTTACCCGGGAAAATTATCAAATGGACGAAGTTAAATTACAAACCCAAATAGCAGCCACTCGTCTTGTCTACAAGGCCTGCGGGAAGGAACCAAACCGATATCGCCCTTCGGCCGAAGCATTGTACAGGAGGATAATCAAAAACTTTAACTTATATAAAGTTAATACACTGGTCGACCTGGCAAACCTCCTTTCTATCAAAACAGGATACTCGATAGGTGGCTTTGATGCTAGTAAAATAATCGGTGATATTAAGGCTGGTATCGGAAAGAAAAAAGAACCATACGAAGCAATTGGAAGAGGTACTTTAAATGTTGAATTTTTACCTATTTTAAGAGATGAAAAAGGAGGCATTGGCACACCAACAAGTGATGAAGTAAGAACAGCGATAGATGAAAACACCAGTCAATTCTTGATGAATATAAATGGTTATACAGGAAAAAAAGATCTACCAAAGGCGATGAAGATGGCCGAAGAATTACTTATAGAACATGTTAATGCAAATAATATTAAAACACGCATCATCGAATAGAATAGACGAGAGTAAATAAGGTTAAAAATCTTTTTCCACTGGAAATATGATTGTTCAAGATTATGAACAACCCTAGGGCTCGAAATAACGATGGATGACATTATTGTTGATTGACCATTTTTAGCTTGAAAAGAATCAAAACCAGGTTTTTTATCTCTTTTTTAACCTTTCATGTAGTTGCAAATGATTTTCTAGTTATATATTTTGATTTTTCGCAGGTTTTCTCACCACTTTATAACCATTTCGGCTTTTTTCCGTAAAGGATTTCATATACTTAAAGTGATCCCGGTATGAAAGCAACATTGAACACGAGCAACAATTATAGGATCGAGTTTACGGATCCTTTTAAAGACAAACTGGTTGTCAAGAAAATCAATTGTGATAAAATTCCTTCCTTGTGCGAATATGATTTTATTGGTAATGAAATTACATTCCCGCTGGAAGAAAAGGAATACATGATCAGGGGATTTCCTAAAATCGCCTTGCAATCCAATGGTTTTACTTGCATTATCGAGTACGAATTGGTATAAGGAAATATCAACGTGGAAAAAACTGGAGAATTTATTTGGTTAAAATGCCAGGTAAAAATCTCCAGTTAGATTTATATATTCTTCCGTGTAATTATGCCTCTCCAATGTCTCAATTGCAAAAGAATTTACCCTAGGTTGTTGTTCCTTCCTGGAAAAAGTAAGTAACACCCTTTTGGCATTTTTCCCAGTGGTAGGATGTATATATGTTTTCCTTTCCGGGTAAAATTTCATAAAACGTGATTTTTCTTCAAAAGTTTTACCTTCCGAAATTGGCAATACAACTGAAAATTTACCTTTGTCGGTCAAAATCTTATCGATCCCAAATATCAATTCTTCTTTTGTAAGGCCTGTATCATGCCTAGCATCAGCCCTGTCTTTGCATGGCGCGGGTAATGAATTGGCAAAAAAAGGTGGGTTAGTCACTATATGATCATATTTTACTTGTGATCTAATAGCAAATTCTTGAAAAGACATATAAAAAACATTTATATTGTTTTTCCATGGACACTTGTCGACATTAAAAAGTGCTAGTTTGTAAGTTTTTTCATTTATTTCCACTGCATGAATAACCGCTTTTACATCAGAACGTTGTGCCAGCATGATGGCTATTAACCCGGTACCAGTACCTATATCCAAAATTAAAGGCGCCTTAACCGTATCTGCCCAAGCTCCCAGTAAAACACCATCAGTCCCCACCTTCATAGCGGCTCCTTCTTGGAAAATGGTAAATTTCTTGAAACGAAAGTAATTATTCGGCATATTTTTATATTGACCTAATGATAAAATTCATTCTAAAAGATAAAAAGTACAATTAAAATGTCTCAAATGCACCCGTACCAAAAAGTGCAAAATCATATTTTATGGGATCTATTGGGTCAAATTGACGAAGGATAGTGGTCAGTTCTTCCACAGCCTTCCAATCATTTTGACACCTGGTTAAAAGACCTAATTTCCTGGCTACGTTACCTGAATGAACATCTAGTGGGATAAATAAAGCCGAAGAAGGTATTTCTTTCCATAAACCGAAATCAACCCCTTTCCCATCATCCCTGATCATCCAACGAAGAAACATGTTTAAACGTTTGCCAGAAGCTCCTTTCATAACATCAGCCACATGTTTTTCAGTGCGTTTTTGATGTTCCATCTCGAAAAACAACCCACGGAAACAATTGAGAACTTCTTTTAAATCGCCTGTCTTATGGTAAAAACCCTTGAAAACTCTACCTAACCCACCATAATTCAAGTAAATATTTCTTAAACTGGTTAAAAAGAAGGAACAATCCACGGTCTGAAAAGTACGATGAACGATACAAACGGAATTAATGTCATCTTCATCAGCGTTCATCAAAAAATCATACGGATCATTCCCCATGAGATCCATTAATTTATTGGCGTTATTGATAATTGTTGTTCTTTGT
>CAZOSQ010000046.1:0-13317 GCA_964582245.1 uncultured Bacteroidales bacterium
AACCCGGCGTAGTGGCTGAAACGTCAGGACGCTTTATCATTGACAAGACACTAGAGATAGTTTTTCATGTGCCCCAGCTATCTATTACAAGTATCAAAACTTTATATTTAACTTAATAACAAATGATTATTTATGAAAGATAGCAAATTATCTTCCGTTAGAAAAAGAGATGGTCGTATTGAAACATTTGACTGCAGTAAAATTACATTTGCCATTTTTAAAGCATTTCGTGCAAGTGGGAATCCTGATCGAAAAAGGGCAAACGAGTTAACCCTAAAAGTTAAAAACTACCTTGAAAAATCAAGAAAACAGCCTGACGTTGAAATGATTCAAGACCTAGTGGAACGGGTTCTTTTTGAAAACAATCATTTTGATATCGCCAAAAATTATATCTTATATCGACACCAGCATGCAAAATTGAGAAATGCCAAAGATTTATTTTCCAATTTGGATATAGTAGATGATTACCTTAACATGAATGACTGGAGAATAAAAGAAAGTGCTAATTCTACCTATTCCTTGCAAGGTTTAAACCAGCATGTGGCCACTATCATTAGTTCACAATACTGGCTGGACCGAATTTACCCCAAGGAGATCGGCGAATCCCATAAATCCGGGAAAATTCATATCCACGACTTGGGTTTCTTAAGCGTGTATTGTGTAGGCTGGGATTTAGAGGATCTTTTACTCTCTGGCTTTCGCGGGGTAGCAGGAAAAACCCAATCAAAACCGGCTAAACACTTGCGTACGGCCCTGGGACAGGTGGTTAATTTCTTTTATACCATGCAAGGGGAAGCAGCCGGGGCTCAAGCTTTTTCTAACTTCGACACCTATTTAGCTCCTTTCATTCGCCACGATAACCTGGATTATGTTCAAGTCAAACAAGCACTACAAGAATTTCTTTTCAATATAAATGTACCTACCCGGGTCGGCTTTCAAACACCTTTCACCAACGTAACAATGGATTTGAAAGTACCCGAATTCATGAAAGAACAACCGGTTATCATAGGTGGCCAGCCAATTGAAAATACCTATGGTGACTACCAGGAGGAAATGGATATTTTTAACAAGGCCTTTGCCGAGGTAATGCTTGAAGGGGATGCAGACGGGGCAGTTTTTTCTTTTCCCATCCCGACCTACAACATAACCAAGAATTTTGACTGGGAAAACCCGGTGTATGATAAAATATTCGAAATGGCAGGGAAATACGGTATCCCCTATTTTTCTAATTTTGTCAACTCTAGCATGAAACCAGATGATGTCCGTAGCATGTGTTGCCGTCTTCGACTTGACAAAAGAGATCTGGAAAAAAGAGGTGGTGGTTTGTTTGGAGCCAATCCTTTGACAGGTTCCGTTGGTGTTGTAACCCTAAACCTCCCTCAATTGGGATATGAATCTAAATCCAAGCAAGAATTTTTTCAGCGCTTGCAAAAACTCATGGAAATGAGCAAGGAAAGCTTGGAAATTAAAAGAAAAGTAATAGAAAATTTAACTGGAAAAGGTCTATTTCCATACTCGAAATACTACTTGAGGCACTTATACAAGAAAAATGGAAAATATTGGCAAAATCATTTTTCTACCATCGGGATCGTGGGAATGAACGAATGTTGCCTTAATTTTCTGGGCGTACCGCTGACAAGTGATGAGGGATATGGTTTTAGCTTAGAAGTTCTTGACTTTATGAATGAAAAATTAAAAGAATTCCAGGAAACCACCGGTAATAATTATAACCTGGAAGCTACTCCTGCAGAGGGAACTTCATACCGTTTGGCTCGTCTTGACAAAACACAATTTGATGATATTATTGCAGCAAATGAAGAAAAAGTACGTTCCAGCGCAGCTGAACCATATTATACGAATTCAACCCAACTCCCCGTGAATTATACGAATGACCTGTTTGAAGCCCTAACCCTGCAAGATGGTTTACAAACCAAGTATACAGGAGGCACCGTTTTCCATGTTTTTCTCGGGGAAAAACATTTGCCGGCACATTCGGTTAAAAAATTAATAAACCTGGTCACCAGCAACTTTAAAATGCCTTATATCACTATTTCACCCACTTTCAGCATTTGCGAAAATCATGGATACTTGTACGGGGAACATGAAAAATGTCCTAAATGTAAAAACGAAGGAAAAGATATTGATTGCGAGGTATATTCTAGGATCGTTGGTTACCTTCGCCCTGTAAAACAATGGAACAACGGTAAAGCAGCCGAGTATGTCGACAGGAAACTATATGATAGTAAACCCGGCAAACCTGGTAAAAATATTGAATCCAGCCACGAAAAATTTGAAGAAATTGATTTGAAAGAAATGCAGGAAGAAAAATTAGCTGTTTAAGCATTGCAACTCTCCTTGTTAAGCCCGATCCTAAACATCGGGCTTTTTTATTTTTGCTTCATAAAGAATAACTTCGTTTTAAACAAAATCCTATACCAGGATTAGGACAAGTTTAGCTTTAACATCAACCGGTGAATGAAGTCTGCCTGTGCCTCGTTAATTTTTTTTAAGGCGGTGAATTTATCATACCAAGCCCCCTTGTCCACTTCAGGCACCTTGATAATTTTTCCGGATTTTGGCGGCCACACAACCGGAACTAAGTTACTATGAATACCTTCTTCTTCATTCCATTCACCCTGAAATGCCCAGCAATGTACTATTTTACCATTCTTTTGTTTCACTGTTCCTAATTCGTGGTAAGGACCTGAAGGATTAATCCCTGTCTCCTCTTTAAATTCACGCTCGGCAGATTCAAGCCGGTGTTCTCCCTCTTCAATTTCTCCCTTGGGTACAGTCCAAAATCCTTCATCTTTTTTCTTGAAGAAAGGCCCCCCGGGATGAACAAGAAAAAACTGGATTTCACCTTCATATTCACGGTACATTAACAATCCTGCACTCTCTTTTTTAGCCATCGTTCTAAATAAAGTATATAAATATATTTATAAACCCGGTTTCTTACTGCCAGGGAGTCCCATTTGCCCTACGAATATTGATTTCATCTACCATGAAATTACCCCTGTTCTTGACCAGGAACCATATTGTTTCAGCAATCTCAGCCGGCTGAATAAGGTCGGTTTTTTCAATATCCGGGCGCATAGTATCAATCATACCTGTATCAACTCCCCCGGGTGAAATTACATGAACCCTTATATGATGTTTTTGCATTTCCTTGGACAGGGATTTCGTCCATCCCATTAAAGCATGCTTTGAAGCCCCATATACAGCTTGTTCAGGATAACCAAGACGACCCACAACAGAAGAAATATTTATAATAGACGCTGCTGGAGATTGTTTAAGGTAAGGCAAAGCTTTTTGGCAAATAAAAAAAGGTGTCTTGCTATTGATCTTCATTATTTTATCCCAGGTTTCCGGCTTGGTCATTTCAAAAGAAGATGCAACAGCATAACCTGCATTATTAATGACAATATCAAGCTGTCCAAATTCTTCAATCACCTTTTCGATAAGGGCACTTGGAGTATTATCATCTTCCAAATCAAAAGATGCGAATGAGGATTTTAAATATGTCTTGTTTATGCCTTCGCTAATGGAAGATAACTCCTTTTCGGATCTACCTGTTAAAAATACATTCACCCCTTCCTTGGCAAGTTTTAATGAAATGGCCTTCCCTATACCTTTAGAGGCCCCTGTTACTAGTGCAACTTTTTTATTCATAATTAAAATATAATTAATTATTTTTTATAAGAATTACCCGGGAAATAAAATTGACATCGTCAAGGATCTCACCCGAATTAATCGAAACAAATCATTCGATCTTAATTTAAAAAAAAAATACGAGTGAAAACATCCTTGGTAAAGTTATAATAAATACGAATTTTATTAAATATTTTGTGCATTTCCTATTTATTAATTCTTAACTTAAGAACTTTTATATTGAAATTTTTAATTTAATTTCATAATATTATTACCTTTATAAGAGTAGAAATCCTGGAAAATCAAACCGTTTTTTTACCGGGTATTTTTTATTACAACCTTAAATATATATAAAATAGACTCTCGGAAAGTATAATGCGGTACACGGTAGTTATAATTATTTTTATTGGTATACTATTAAGGGCAGAATCCCAACCTGTCAGAGAAGGTTGTATTATACCGCTCTGCCCTTTAAAAACCGGTATAATAAATACTAATGATCAACGGTTCCCGAATGTCATTCCCATTATTTCCACTTCAGATCCGTCAGTATTCGCGGGAATGGAAGGGCTTGTAATTGAAATCAAAAAAGAACCCGCAAATAAAACCTTCATGCTTTACATGAAAAATTCCGGTGGTATTTTATCTGTCTATGCAAATTTGAAAGAAGTATTCGTGGAACCCGGGAAAAACGTAACCCGGGGTGAAATACTCGGGAATGCCAATGGAACAATGCAAACAGGCTACCTCCTTTTGTTCCAATTATTAATTGATAAGGAAACAGGATTCCCCGGTAAAAATACCTGCATCAATTGTCAGTTTAATTGAAATACTTTTATTCCAAGTGATAAATTCTTTCCATCAATTCCCATTTTATCCCGCTGGGAGGAACATCTTGAAAATTAGCCATAAATTTTTCCCACTCTTCCTGTCTTTCTAATTTTCCAAGAATCTGCATGTCTTTTTCATAATCAAAATCTCCGGGCACATCCATGATCATGAAAAGGTCGGTACCAAAGATGTAAATTTCCATGTTTAATATACCTACTTCCTTAATCCCTCGTGGAATCTCTGGCCATATATTCCTATTGTCATGCCAATACTTGTATTCTTCAATAAGTTTGGGATCGTTTTTTAATTTAAACTTTTGACAATATCTTTTTGTATTAGTTCCTTTCACCGGATAACCTTCTTTCAATGTATTTTTTTCCATTATAATTCTTTTTATGTTAATCCAAAAATTTATTTATCCTCCACGGGGCACCCGTTGAACCTGGAAAGTGGAATGGGTATTTCTAGGATACCACTGGGAAGCTGCCACCCAACAGTCATATGATCGCCAAAAATATTTTCATTTAATATGGCTTCCAAGTAATATTTTTTCCCTTTTTCCAATTTTATAGGTTTGGATATTTGTTCTTCATACTTGGAATAATCATTTATAGGTGCCCATTCTTTCACGAAAGCAATTTTCTTCATGTTTTTATCAGACATATCGCTACTCAAGTAGAGGGCACTTCTATCATCAGAAGTAATCCGAAAAACATAATCACCATCCTCGGGTGCACAAATTACACCTTTTACCCGTGCACCGTATTCTTCACCTACATTACCGGGAACCTGTAATTGTGGTAAATCAAACGCCACATCAGGATTGTCATTAGGAACATCTGAAACATGACGGCTTTCGACTGAATCCCATCGCATGTATACCAAATTATTGTCAACAACAGCTCTTCCTTTTGAATATACAATCTCTACAGGGCTTCCAGAATTTACTTTATATCCCGGGGAGGGACTCTGCTCCATGAATTTCCCCTTTTCAACCTTGTAGGAGTAGTGATATTTTACATAAGGTTTGAAACCTTTCTTCTCCAGTAAAGCGACAGCCTCACTTTCTGACATATCCTTCAAACCGGGAACTTGTTCCTTATTCATCAAGGGAATGGATGTTTGCATGTATTCATTGACGTTCATAGATTTATCCATGGGTGCAATCCGGGTGATAAATTCAACCGGGCGTGCTTTTAGCTTGTAATCTTCTTGGACACCGGGTCCCGTAGTTGCTGTTCCAATGCCAAATTGTTCAAGGTCAAAATTCACGGTCAAGGTTTCTTTTTTGATTAGTTCATTGATATGCTTTGCCATGGTGATATTTGAATCACTATAATAATAAGCACTAAAATTCATAGGCACAGATCCTTCCAGGTATATACCTTCCCCTTGATTTGAAGTTAAATTGACCCAACGAACATTCATCCGGTTAGCATTTTCTTGGGGTACCACGTAATGAGCCCATAAATCCTCAACATTAAAGTTATACAAAGCCACTTTCCCACTGGCTTGGCGGTCTAGGTAAGTAGCATGAGGCCCTTTTCCAAGGAAAGATACATGATCTAATGGTGAAACATGCATCTGTAAGCCTAATTTCGCCCAGTTCCTAATATATCCTTCAGGCTCTATCAGGGTTTTCAAATAGATTTCACCATTCCCTAATATGGTATAAGTCATGGTAGATTTTATATCACCAACTATTCCCGCTGAATAATTTAAAATAACATGAATCTCGGCTTTATTATCCCTGGTAATGGTTGATTTAATTTCTTCAACCGATTTCTTTAACCGGGTTATATTTTGTTCTTTCCATAAAAAATAACCATCCATGTAGTCGTTTTGTGTCAATGGCCTGGTAAATTGAAGTTCCGGGCCATCATGAATCAATTTCTTCCCCTTGTAATGATAGGAACTGATTTTACCTTCCTTGACATTAAAATTTACAGAGAAGGTTTTGTTACCCACCTGGATTGTTTCTGAATTTTTTTCTAAAGAAAGTTTTGGTAATGAGACTGTTTCTAACATAAACTTTCCCGGAACCTGGACGGGTAGCTCAAATTGTTCCCAGGCTACCTCGTATCCCTTTGGTACCAGTTTCGTTTCATTCTTTGTTGTCACGCTAAAATCAATGAAATATTCGCCACCCGGTGCAGCATCAATAACTGGAATATTAACACTGACAATTTTTGATTTGCCCGGCAGGAGATTGATGGGACTGATGGTATCAGTTGCAATCATTTTATTTCCATCGTGAATCTTCCAACTCACATCGAATTGATCCAGGTTGGTAAATGAATACCTATTCAAAATTTTAAAAATCCCCGGCTGCTTCCCGGCCGATGTTATTTCCACGTTTTGATAAACTTTCTTCACCTCGTATGCTTGTGGTAAAAGAGATCTATCTGCCCTTGTAATACCATTGCTACAAAAACTACTGTCACTAGGTACATCTTCAGGTCCAAAATCTCCACCGTAAGCGTAGTATTGGATTCCATTTGAATCTGTGCGCAAAAATGCCTGGTCTGACCAATCCCAAATACACCCGCCTTGTAAATGATCATACTTGTAAATCACATCCCAGTAATCCTTTAATCCTCCCACACTATTTCCCATGGAATGAACATATTCACAAAGAATTAAAGGCCTTTCTTGCTTTTTTAATGCATACTTTTCAATGGTTGCTATATCAGCATACATTGGGCAAACAATGTCTGTATGTTTTTCTTCCTCCGCTCGTTCATATTGAACCGGGCGGGAAGGATCCCTCTGCTTAGACCAGGCATACATTTTTTTAAAAGTCTCTCCATCACCGGCCTCGTTTCCCATGGACCAGGTAATAATAGAGGTATAATTTTTATCCCTTTCCACCATCCTGATGTAGCGTTCCATATGTGCTGCAGTCCATGTCGAATCTTTGGCCAAACTTTCGGGTCCATAACCCATGCCATGTGATTCAATGTTGGCCTCGTCAATGACATACAAACCATAGCGATCACATAACTCGTACCAGTACGGATCGGTGGGATAATGGGCATTTCTCACCGTATTGATATTAAGTTGTTTCATGAGCTTGATATCTTCTAGCATAAGTTCTTTGCTGATAACGTGCCCGGTAACCTGGTCATGCTCATGCCGGTTAACACCTTTTATATATATGGGTACACCATTTACCATCAATTGCCCATTTTTTATTTCCACTGAACGAAATCCAACTTGATGGCTTAAAGATTGAAGGATATTTCCCTTGGCATCTTTCATGCTGATCAATAGCGTGTAGAGTCCTGGTTTTTCAGCAGACCATTTTCTAGGAGAAACAATAAGTTTTTCAGGGAAAGAAACAGTTCTTTTTTTATTTCCATCCAATTTGACTTCTAAACTATCATTTAAAAGAACTTTTTTTTGATCCAGTATTTTATAGGAGATTAATCGATGACCTTTTTCCTCTTTGGTATTTGATAGTTCTACATCAAGGCTAAACTTTCCATCTTGATATTTTTGATCTAGGCGAGGATGAACGAAAAAATCATTGATATATACTTTTGGGGTGGAATAAATAAAAACATCACGCTCGATACCACTAATACGCCAAAAATCTTGGCACTCCAGGTATGAACCATCCGACCATCGATATACCTCTATAGCCAATTCATTTGCCCCTTTATTCATGTAAGGAGTGATATTGAATTCAGCAGGCAATTTGGATCCCTGGCTATATCCTACTTTTTCCCCATTGATCCAAATATAAAAAGCGGATTTAACAGCACCAAAATGAATAAAAACTTCTCGTTCTATCCAATCTGCGGGTATATTGAATTTCGTGCGATAGGAACCCACGGGATTATAATCATCGGGAATATTGGGAGGAACCGGTCGTCCCTTATTCCAAGTAAAAGGATAAGTAGTATTCACGTAAATAGGAATATCATATCCTTCTAATTCCCAATTAGCTGGCACCTTGATCTCATCCCACCCGCTTACATCAAAACTAGGTTTAAAAAAATCCTTGGCTCGTTCCGAAGGATTCTTGGATAGTTTAAATTTCCATTGGCCATTTAACAACTGGTAATATGGAGACTTTCCCGGTTTATTCAATAAGGCTGAATTTTCGTCATCGAAAGGGATGATCAAATGGCGCCCGGGCTCTTTATTAATTTGAAAAATTGCTGGATTCTCCCAATCAGAAGATTGGGAAAATACATTTAGCATTGGAAACAATAGAACAATAGGAAGTATGAATCGCATCAATGTGTACTTTTTTCAATTTTTCCAAAAATAATACATTTTATTATAATAATGACTTTGTTTTAAATTTAGTAAGTTCTATTCTTGAGGTTCTATTACCTTTTCCCGTCAATTAATATACCACCTAATATATATTAATGTAAGTGTAATTACCGGGATTTATGTAAGTAAAAAAACAAAAAATTGATGTATCAAGACAAAGCCAAAAAAAAAATTATTAACTTGACCGAAAAAATTTTTTTAAATATGAAACATACATGTTTAACAAAACGCAAACACATTTATAAAAAAATCATTAACATGGATGTTCCATCATATTTTATTCAACGAAACAACGTGAAGGTGAACCTTTGAACTTAGCGAAGCGATTTCATGACTGAAAGGAATAAAATTAATTTTATTATGATGAAACCTAAAATTTTTTTCATATTATTCCCGGTAATATTATTTTTCTCATCTTGTAAAACCCCTGTTAAGAAAAGTATACCTGGGTTGAATCCAAGAAAAGGACTGCCATCATTTTTCGAAAAAATACATAATCATGACAGCATAACGATAGTTTATTTTGGAGGAAGTATAACAGAGGCGGCTGGTTGGCGGACATATTCTTCCAACTGGATGAGAGAATATTTTCAATTACCTTATATCAACCAGGTGAATGCTGCAATTGGCGGTACTTCATCCGAATTTGGTGCTTACCGGTTGGAAAGAGATGTCTTGTCACATGAGCCAGATCTTGTATTGGTAGAATTTGCGGTGAATGATAGAAAAAATGATAGTTTGCAAGTTATCAAGAGCATGGAAGGGATAACCAGGGGTATTAAAAAATCTTGTCCCGGGGCTGACATATGTTTTATCTATACACTAACTGAAAATTATGTGGATTCTATCAACATGGGACATATGTTTTTATCTTTAAGATGCATGGAAAGGGTCGCTGACCATTATGGTATTCCCAGCATGAATTTAGGGATGGATGTTGCAAAACGAGTAAAAGAAGGCTCCTTGATATTCTCCGGGGATACAACCTTTATAAACAATACCGCCGTCTTTTCACGTGATGGGGTGCATCCTTACAAAGAAACAGGTCATCATGTTTATAATGAAGTCTTTAAAAAATGCATGATAAAATTAAAAAATTTAAAAAATACAAACATCGAGAATACCCTTCCATCTCCCCTGGAAAAAAATAACTTGGAAAAAACTAAATTCCTACACCTTCCCCCCTCCTCCTTCATCGGAAACTGGAAAAAAATAAATGAAACCAACAGTACCCTTCCATCAGATCTATTAAACAAGATTCCTTTCGCCATGTCTACCTCCGTACCAGGAGATTGCTTATCTTTCAAGTTCAAGGGAACAACTTTTGGAATACATGATATCATTGGACCTAAAACAAATAAAATAAAGATCGAGGTAGATAACTTACCCCCTGATACTATTAGCCGGTTTGATGCCTGGTGCAGTTTTTACCGGAAACATTTTTTTATCTATCCTGACCTGGAAAATCAAGAACACTTTGTCAAAATAACTGTACTTAACGAACCAATAGACAAGGACAGTATCCTTCAAGACAATAATGATTATATTAATAATCCTGCTGAATATAAGGATCTTGAGTGGCATGTTATTGCTTTATTAATTAATGGCGATTTAATTCCTTAATGAATGTAACAAGGAAATCAGCAAAAATTAATAAGATTAAAATTTCATATTAATACCTTTATTAAACATATTTTAAAATGAATCATTGGAAAATACTCCCAATCTTACTTTTAACAAATCTTGTCATCATCTCGAGGGAAGTTAAAGCCTTTTCCCCATTGGACTCTGTTGTTGTAGATAAACTAAGTGATGATCAATTCTATTTCTTAGAAGGCCCGGTATGGTATGGTGATAGTGTTTTATATTTCACTGATCTAGGTACATCACCAAAAAAAATAATAAAATACTCTCCCATGGATAGTACTTTTACAGTGGTAACCAGCGAATCGAATGGTGCTAACGGGTTAACTTTAAATAAACAAGGTGATTTGATAGCCTGCTTGGCCGCCAATGGATTAGTTGCTGTTTTAGATCATACAGGAAAAATAGCGGATACCCTGGCTAATGGATATAATTCCGTGCAATTTAATTCACCCAATGATTTAATAGCAGATGGCAAAGGGGGAGTGTATTTTACAGATCCAGTCTTTGGAGGCACGCTGGTACAAGACCATGAATCCGTATATTATATCTCACCCGCGGGATTGGTGACACCTGTTATAAATGATCTTCAAAAACCAAATGGGGTTATATTATCTGAAAAAGGAGATAAATTATACGTGGTCGATAGCTTTGACAAGTATGTATTTGCTTACCAAGTACAAGAAGATGGCATGGTAGCAGAAAAATCACAATTTGCTGAATTATTGGTGAAAGAAGGTGAAGGAACCAAATCTTATGCGGATGGAATGGCAATAGACACCAGTGGAACCTTGTTTGTTGCCACTCAATTAGGAATACAAGTATTTGATAAAACAGGAAATAGTTTACCCATTATTAATGTGCCTGAAAAACCAACTAATTGTGATTTTGGGGGTAAAGACATGAAAACTTTGTTTATCACTGCTGGGCATAATTTGTATTCCGCCCAAATGATAGTCCCGGGATTTACCATCAGAACAAAAGAAAATCCTGTTGATACCAGCCAAAATACTACTTCAATTAAAACAAAAGAAATGGATTTTTCTTTTGCAGTATTTCCCAATCCAGTTAATGAAAAACTCCACCTGAGTTTTAATAATACCCCCCGGGAAATCTCGATTCATGATATGACAGGAAAATTAATATTCCTCGATAAACCCGTATCAAAAGAAGTACAAGTAAACGTTTCAACATTTGAAAAGGGTATCTATATAATTAATGCACGTTGCCTAAACCCTCACCATGTATATTCTAAAAAATGTTTGATAGAGTAGATAAGAGAAAGAAAAACCTACTCACTTTTTGGTCATAATTTGATCAACGGCTTTTTCAATAATGCTGTCAATCCCATTTATAGCTCCTGTTTCATTCAAGTATTGGATGATATCCGGTGGAATTCCTTTTTCAATATTAAACCCATCGGGGGTCAAAGTTTTGGATGCCGAGAATTGATAGGTCCATCCATTGGGAAGTTCCCCCCCTGTTGGAATTCCACCACCTCCTCCCGTTGTATCCCCAATTAAAGTACAATGTGGGAATGACTTCATGATGACTGCCATTAAGTTACTTGCACTATAACTTTTTCGATTCACCAAAAGCATAGTCTCCCGGGTGAACTGGAAATCCCCGCTTGGAGAAACATAAACAGGTTCTGATCCCGTAAAATCATCGCGTGCAGGTCCATTTTTCAAACATATATTGTAAACAAGTCTCTTTTGATCTGCGAAACGTTCTGAAATATTAAATACATTTGCTATGTTACCCCCAGTATTATCTCGAATATCCAGGATAATCCCATCTGCATCCTTGTATTTTTTTACCACGTAATCAATATCATTTTCAGAAACAGTTTCCACCAAGCTGGGATAATAAATATATCCAACCACCGAACTATCCCTGTACAAAGTTTTATGCTGTAGCCCTCCTGTTATTAAGTATTCATCTGCCAAGTAATGTTTTTTGACTAAGCTTTCATTAAAATTAGATGGGTTATTTAAAAAAATATCATCAAATTTAGAAACATTAAAAGGAGCATGTAAACTGACATGAGCATCTTGCAACTCATTCAACATGTTTGATAGGCTTTCGAACAATTCCTCGTCACTCATCTCATTATTCACCAGGGTATCATATTTTACATACACGGAATCCCAATCTACGTTTTTTAAGTCAAAAAAGGAGTATTTTTCATCAACCTCGTGCCATAAGTGATTGAAAACATTCCTTGGAGTGCCTGAAACGCTTTCATCATAAAAAATTTCTTCGCATGAGATGCATACCAGGATCAAAATCATTGCTTGAAATATTTTTTTTACCATGAAAATCAAGATTAATAATAGTTAAACAAAAATGAAAATATGATACCTCTCATACCTGTTTTTATGGAATAATTTCTTTCGTAATCACTGTAAAAATCCCAGGAATATTTTATTCTAAATATATTATTATTCTCCATGACATAATCAAAATTAAAAGTCGAAGTTATCCTGGTAAAATGGTTGAATGACGAGAATGAGAGTTGGTTGCCGGGAAAGGTCGAACCATCATAATTTTCCACCTTGGGAACATAAATGTAATTAGGCTTTAATACTAAATTTACAAAAGGAATATTTAAAAAATAGCTGATTCTAAACTGGGTTGGTCTTTTTATAAACCGAAGCCAAGAGAACCAATCATCTTCATCCACGTTATACCTTTTTTCTATGCCTGTCATTAATCCAAGAGAAGAAATAAACTCATAACTGGTTGAACTATTGCCGAATGCTGGATAAATCCGCGCATTGCTGGTGCTATTTACCATCCCGCCCAGGTATATATCCATCATTTTAGCATGGTAACCCTTTATAATTCTTAAATGAGCATAAGAAATTTCTCCCCTCCCGGAATAATTCACTTGATTTTGTT
>CAZOSQ010000047.1:0-13256 GCA_964582245.1 uncultured Bacteroidales bacterium
TGCTTATGTTTACTATAGGCATTGAATTTTCGTTAGATCATCTTTTTAACATTCGTAAAATTGTTTTTCTTGGAGGTTTCTTACAATTAACCCTAACAGCAGGCATCCCTATGCTGATAGCCAAAGCTTATGAAATGACCTGGCCGGCGGCATTATTCATAGGCTTTCTCACTGCTTTAAGCAGCACTGCCGTGGTTCTAAATATTTTACAAGAACTATCAGATGTTACATCGAACTATGGAAGTACAGTTGTTGGTATCCTTATTTTTCAAGATATTGTTATCATTCCCCTGATTTTATTTACTCCCTTACTAGGGGGCGAAACCGGTGAAGTGGGAAACCAGTTACTCATCCTCCTGGTTAAGGCAGTAGCCATCATAATCTTCGTGTATGTAGGAACTAAGTGGTTGGTACCTAAAATCCTAAAATTGGTGGTTTTCACCAAGAACCAAGAATTGTTCCTATTGAGCATATTTTTGATTTGCCTTTCCGTTGCCTTGCTAACACATGAGATTGGTATGTCTTTTGCTTTTGGGGCTTTTATAGCGGGTTTAATGATATCAGAATCTGAATATAGCCACCATGCTTTTGGAAACCTGATTCCCTTTAAGGATACTTTTACCAGTTTCTTTTTTGTCTCTATTGGAATGCTGCTTGACCTTGAATTTGTAAAAGAGAACGCACTTATCATCGTGTCAACTGTTTTGTTAGTAGTTGGAATAAAAGCCATTATAGCCAGTTCCACTGCCCTCCTGCTCGGTCATACTTTCCGGGGAATAATTTTAGTGGGACTAGCATTGAGCCAGGTTGGGGAATTTTCATTCATCTTGGCAAAGATTGGGTTAAGTCATAATGTAATTTCACCTTATTATTACCAATTATTTTTGGCAGTGGCCATATTCACAATGGCATTGTCTCCTTTTTTTATACAAATTTCCAAACCTTTAACAGACCAATTATTAAAATTGCCAATACCTAGCTTACTTATAAAAGGTTTATTCCCTTTAAAACAAATTGAGCCTCCATTTTTAAAAAATCATCTTGTTCTTATAGGAAAAGATTCAAGAGCTTTAAACCTGGCTGTTATGTCTAAATATATCAAGTTACCATATATTTCTATTGTTTTTGACCCGGCTATCGTGCGAAAAAGACAAGAAAAAAAAGATAATATTATTTATGGAGATGCCGTTAATCAACCTATTCTATATAAAGCTCACGTGGATATGGCTGAAGTTGTAGTTATCTCCATAGGTGATATCTTAACGGCCATGCGAGTGGTAGAAAATGTCAGGTATATCAATAAACATGCTTTTATCTTGGTTCGAAGTAAATCCATAACTGATGTGGAAGAATTATATAATCTTGGGGCGAATCAAGTTATACCGGAAGAATTTGAAACAGCCATAGAATTATTTGAACGAGTACTTACCAAATACCTATTGCCAAGAGATGAAATAGAAATGGTCATTGCAAAAATCAGGAAAGATCATTACGGGGTAATCAGGGAAGAAAAAACAAGATCAGGCATCTCTGTCTTAAGGGATATTCCCGGTATAGAAGTAATTGCTCTTAGAATAGAAGAAGGTTCCCCCTTGATAGGAAAATCATTGGCTGAAGTGCAATTGCGAAAAATTTATTCCATTACCTTGGTGGCCTTGAAAAAAGGAAAAAGAATTTTTGAACATCCTGATCCAGGAATTGTGTTCAAGGAAAATGATATAGCTTACTTGTTAGGCAAATCTGATACGCTTACCAATGCTGTTGCTCTTTTCAAGAAGTAATTATTACCCGTTTAACAAGGTTTTAACTGTACCTGCTATTTTTTTTCCTTCAGCTTTGCCAGCCAATTTTTTTGTTGCTATTCCCATCACTTTGCCCATATCTTTCATGGAAGAAGCCCCACTTTCTTGGATAATATTTTGTACTTCAGACGTTAATTCTTCATCTGTCATTTGTTTCGGCAAATATTCACTAATCACATCAACTTCAAGTAATTCTTTATCTGCGAGATCATTCCTGTTTTGTGTGATATAAATATCCGCGGATTCCTTCCTCTGTTTAACAAGTCTTTGCACTATTTTAATCTCATCCCCCGGTGTAATTTCATGTGCCGCCCCTTTTTCGGTTCTTGCCACTAATAAAGCTGATTTAATCGCTCGTAAGGCATCTAATTTATTTCTATCCTTAGCCTTCATTGCTATTTTCAGATCATTATTTATATCTTCTAGTAAACCCATATTTTAACAATTTATATAATATTACTTTAAAATTTAAATGTAATAATAAATTGAATAACTACCCAAAAATCATCCACCTGCTAATTAATTGATAAAACTTGTAATAAAAATAAATTCCCTACTAATAAACTAGGAATCAGGCAGTAGTGTTTTGAACATTTATCAATAATTACTGTTAGATCATCAAAATATTAAAAATCATATTTTCTATTTTATTATTTTTGGGAAAGTTTAAATAATCAAATGACATGAGAATAATTTTACTAATAATTTTTGTTTCATTTTTCACGATGAAATCAAAGGCCTAGATAATTTCTGGACAACCAAAAAATGTGGAAGTTTGTTCCGGCTCACTAGAAAAAGTGAGTTTTAAAATTGGAACAAAGTGTTCAAACACTATATCATACCAATGGTATGTTATCAATATGAAAACGAGGGAACGTGTTATTATAAAAGGAGCAAATAGTTCTACACTAACTTTGGATACCCCGACTGGTGGATGGACTTCAAAATCTACGTATGCTGTTCATTGTGAGGTAACCTGCCAGGGATTGATAATAGGCATTTCAACCATGGAAGTATCAGATAATGCGAGTATCATTATTAGGAACAAACCATATATTTATTCTCATCCATCTAACCAGTCCGTAAATGAAAGAGAGCCTGTTACATTTAGTGTTTCAGTATCAGGATCGTCACCTATTACCTACACCTGGAAAAAAAATGGTATCGCCATTCCCGGTGCACCGAACAGTAATAAGTTCACCCTAGATTCAGTCACTTTATCTGATGCCGGTGATTATAGTTGTACGGTTTCAAATCCATATGGCTGTGGAGACCCATACACGAGTAAACAAGGGATCTTATCCGTAATAAAGCAAGACTACCCTGATAGTTGGTTTAAACAGGAGACTTCACCTATTATTTCCTACGTTTTGAACGGTGTGTCTTTTGTCAACGAATTAACCGGATGGATCGTAACATCAGAACCAGATTATCTTTTAAAAACTAGTAACGGTGGTCTGGATTGGTCTGTTGTAAATACAGGATCAAATACCTATTGGTGCGATATTTATTTTAATGATTTAAATCATGGTTGGGTATCTGGTTATTCACGAATTGCGTATACCACCAATGGTGGCAATTCATGGACTGTTTACAATCTTTATGATAGTCTTGGATTACAGGTATATATAAGTGAAATTTATTTCATAAATAGTTCCACCGGTTGGGTTGGGCCATCGGGGATGATGGAACCATCTTGAAAACCACAAATGGCGGATCCCAATGGGTGATTCAAACATCACCTGTGATTGGATTTTTTAATGATGTTTTCTTTATAGACGCTAATTATGGTTGGATTGTTGGGAATGGGGGTTATATCCTTCGTACCACGAATGGTGGAACTACATGGGAAAATGTCAAGCCATCCTCTTTTGATGGCCACTTGCAAGGCACCTTTTTTCTCTCGAAAGATACAGGTTTCGTCATTGGGCCTGGAAACATCTTGAAAACCACTGACGGGGGAGTTACATGGATAAAAAAACAACATCCCCTCATTTATGGCTATGATATAACCTTTACAGATAGTAAGAATGGTTGGGCCGTAGGTAGCGGAGGTACTATTATCAGGGCCATAGATGGTGGAGAACAGTGGTACAAGCAAACAACTCCTACCAGCAATTATCTATATGAAGTAATCTTTCCGGGAGACGATCGTAATGGCTGGGCTGTTGGTAATAATGGAACTATTTTACGCACAGCTTTCGGTGGATGTTTCTTACCAAGAGCTGGTTTCGAAGGAACTGAAAAATTTGTTTGCTCTAATAAAGGATATTTATTTAGACTGGATACTATCCTGCAAAATGAAAATGCCAGCTATCAATGGTCTTCTTCCCATACAGCGGGTTTTTACTTCGTGAATACTGGTGGAAAATATTTCGTTGAAATAACCAGTTTATGTGGTGATACTGATACGGCCTCAGTAACCTTGAATTTTTTGCCTGAACCATTGGCAAATGCAGGCCAAGATAAAATTATTTGTCCAGGCGATACCATCCAGTTAAATGCTTCGGGAGGAGTTTCGTATTCTTGGTCAGCCACTGGGAATCCCATTTCCGATAATTATGTTCCCAATCCCAAAGTTTTTCCACAAGTCACAACCACATTTTTTGTAAACACTACCGATACAAACGGTTGTGTTGGAAAAAGTAGTATCACAATTTCCACCCCTAATGATACCACCGGATTGTGTATAGTAACAATTGATACCCTTACAGGGAAAAATATGCTTGTCTGGGAAAGAGCCAAAGGGAATAAATCCAGCTCTTACCTTCTTTATCGTGAAAGTAACGTAACTAATAAGTATAACATGATTGGAGAAGTTATGTTTGATAGCCTTTCCGTGTTCGTGGATGAAAATTCAGATCCTGAAAAGAAACAGTACCTCTACAAGATGACCGTGATTGATAGTTGTGGAAATGAAACAGAATTAAGTTCTTCCCATAAAACATTGTTTCTACAATTTGTTAGTTCAGAGGGAGGAGTTAACCTCAACTGGAAACGATACGAGATTGATGGTAAACCAGTAAATTTTGATAGCTACGTGATTTACCGGGGATCTGATTCGGCTAAACTAACACCTCTTGATACCTTGTCGGGAAGTTTGGATGCATATACGGATAAAGATCCTTCTGCCTTGGCCAAAGGTATTACTATAGAATTGCCGGGTTAAATAACACGGTTTGCTCCCCTGCCAGTATTAAAAACTTCAAAGCAAATAGTGGACCTTTCAGTCGTTCATTATCCAACCTGGAAGATAATAGGCAACAAACCACGGGACTTGGAAAACAATTAGCCGGAAAAGTTTCCTTAGCGATCTATCCCAACCCGTACAGTGATTATACGAATATTGATTACCAATTAAATTCCAAGGGAAAGGTAAAAGTGGCTGTAATTGACTTATTAGGGAAACCTATTGAAACGCTTCAAAATGGATATCAAGAGCCTGGAAATTACCAACTTCAATTTAGTGCAAAAGAATTAGGACAAGAGCCCGGGGTTTATTTCCTTTTCCTCGAACTGGATAACCGGAAAATCATCAAAAGGATAGTAGAATTACAGTAACATATAAATTTTATCGAAGAAATAATCATCCTTGCATGGGGTTCATTCAAACCCTTAATATAAAAATTTTTAAAATAGGAAAGGCTGCCCAAGATTAGGCAGCTTTCCTATTATATTGTCTTGGAAAATGCTTTTCCAATAGCGGATAAACCAGATTGTTCGTAAGGATTTTATTAATCCACGTTATCGTGAAGGTAGGGGTTATCAGAACTTAACCGGGTTGTTCCATTTTCATCTTCATCCAGGGAAAACCTTGAAACTTCATCTTCATCTGAATATTTGGCATTTTTTATTTTTATTTTTTTCCTGATATATGCTGGTTGATTCTCCAATTCATCAATATCCTCTTTGTTATCAAGATTATTGTAAGTCTTTTCCTTAAGCCGGTTATGTTCCTGCTTGATTTCGTGAACTTTTTCAGTGGTTTTCTTTATTTCATCCGGTGAATCTAGATCATTGATTTTATTATCATCATAAAGTACATATTTTTCATTCGCCTCGTCATGTATATCAAATTCAATGACACGTTGTTCATTTTGTTTTAAATCTTCCTGGTTAAAATCATCATTTACTTCATCTTCGAGTTTGTACTTATTATGCTCTTTTTCCCTTGGTGCGGAGAGTGGAATTTTGCTTTGACTCCGCCGTTTGGCATATAATTCAGGTATACTCCTTGTAGTAAAACCCGTGGCTATTACAGTAACACAAATCTTATCACCCAAATTTTCATCTACACCATTGCCCCAAATAAGGTCGGCATCTTGGCCGGCGCAATCCTGTACGAAGTCGGTGATTAACCCGATTTCATCCATGGTTATTTCATTCTCGCCTGAAGTAATGTTGATCAATATATTTCTTGCTCCTTTAATATCATTGTCATTAAGTAGTGGGGAAGTCAATGCTTCTTTTACAGCTATTAAGGCCCTATCTTCTCCTTCTCCCTCGGCTGCACCCATGATAGCAACGCCACTATCAAGCATGACGGTCTCAACATCCGCAAAGTCAACGTTAATGTATCCATGCACCGTAATAATTTCGGCAATTCCACGAGCAGCAACAGCTAGGACATTATCTGCCTGGTGAAAAGCTTGTGAAACTTTTAGGTCACCATATATTTCCCGTATTTTCTCATTGTTGATGATAAGTAGGGAATCAACATACTGTTCAATTTCAGCAATTCCATCAAGTGCCTGGTTAATTCTTCTTTTCCCTTCATTGCGAAATGGGATTGTCACTATGGCTACAGTTAATATTCCCAATTCTTTTGCTTGTTTTGCAATGACAGGAGCAGCACCAGTACCGGTCCCTCCTCCCATACCTGCTGTAATGAAAATCATCTTGGTATTGCTTGATAATACTTCCGTAATGTCGTCCAAGTTTTCGATTGCAGCTTGACGTCCTACTTCGGGTTTATTTCCGGCACCTCGCCCTTCAGTCAATGAAGAACCGATTTGGATTTTTACAGGAACCGGGCTGTTTGCCAAAGCCTGGGAATCGGTATTGCAAATGACAAAATCCACATCTTTTATTCCTTGCCGGTACATGTAGTTTACAGCATTGCTGCCACCACCACCAACACCCAGCACTTTTATCATCGAGGAGCGATCTACAGGCAAATCAAAATTTATTAATTCATCATTCATGGCATATTCTTTATATTAAAACAAGATCGGTTGAAAATTAATGATTCCATTTAAAAATATCAAGTTTGTTGTTTTTTTATCTTTTCCAAACTGTACCATTTTGTTATGAATTGAAACATGAAATTTACATTTCCGTATCATTTTCATCAAAAATCTTGTTAAAATGAGTTTTTAAATTATCAAAAAATCCTTTTTTCACCAGGTTTTTCTTGGAAATAGGATTTACTTTTTGTTTATTATCCACTTTAAAGGGTTCTTCTGCATGGTTAATGATCTCTTTTTCTATTTCTCCTGGATCTTTATGAACTTCAGCTTTAAGCTTATTGTTGTTTTCCAGCATTTCGTAACCCTTTAAAATAAGGCCTATACTAGTGGCATATTTAGGTTGTA
Source organism: uncultured Bacteroidales bacterium (assembly GCA_964582245.1). Lineage (GTDB taxonomy): Bacteria > Bacteroidota > Bacteroidia > Bacteroidales > CAZOSQ01 > CAZOSQ01. Next base: position 7,397 of record CAZOSQ010000047.1, read on the forward strand.
TATACTCGCTACGTGTTTCCCCGGCCAAGTGCTCGTTGGGTAAACCTATACGTACATCCATGCCTGCTTTAAACTTAATAAGTTGGGGTAAGTGTCTCAACATAGCCCCACCACCGGTAACTACTATTCCAGCACTAAGTTTATCGGCCACACCGGAATTTTCTATCTCGAACAAGACTGCCTCAATAATCTCTTCCATCCTAGACTGGATGATGTATGCTAAACTCTTGAAAGAAATTTCCTTGGGTTCTCTCCCACTGATACCTGGAATGGTAACCACTTTATCTTCCTGGGCGATATCTCCTATGGCTGAACCAAATTGAATTTTAAGAGCTTCGGCTTGTCGCTGTAATATGGAACAACCTTCTTTAATATCGCGGGTTACCACGTTACCCCCAAATGGTATAACTGCAGTATGCCTGATGATATCATCATAATAAACAGCAATATCAGTAGTCCCTCCACCGATATCCACCAAGGCTACACCAGCTTCCTTTTCATCATCTGTAAGTACTGCCTCGGCCGAAGCAAGAGGTTCAAGTATTAAACCGTTGTTTTTCAATCCAACCCGGGTGATGCATTTCTCAATATTTCTTGCTGAAGCCACTTGTCCAATGACAATATGAAAATTAGCTTCCAACCGTTTACCAGACATACCGGCAGGATATTTAATCCCGGTCTCGTTATCCACGATAAAACTTTGAGGCAATACGTGAATGATTTCTTCCCCGGCATCAATGGGGATTTTGTACATATCATTAACAAGGGCATCTATATCTTCCTTGGTAATTTGATCTTCATAGGAGTCTCGATTTATATACCCCCTATTCCTAATGCTTCGGATATGTTGACCGGCTATTCCCACGAATACGTTAGAAAATTTAATACCCGTGGTTGACTGCACATCGGAAACCGTCTTTTGAATAGCATTGACAGTTTCATCAATATTCAGAACAACCCCGCGTTTAACGCCAGTGGAAGGAACACTTTTGAGGTCTATAATTTCCACCTTATTTCTTTCTGTTTTTCTTCCGATAAGGGTTACAATTTTCGTGGTCCCAATATCTACAGCAGCAACAAAATTAGTTAAATCAGCCATTTTCTTTTTTATCTTTTTGTGCAAACTACTTGATTTCTATATTTTAAATTTATTATGTCATGGTTATTCCAGCCTTCTTTATTAAAGCCTCCTGAATAAAGAGCCGCCAGCTTTTTAAATTTATCTTGATAACCAGTAATGTTACCAAACTTAATTACATGTGCCCCCACCCTAGGAATCAATTCAAACTCTCCTTCGCGAGTAACATATATTTGTAATAACTGTGCTTTCCAGAAATTATCTTGCTCGATAAAATTTGCAATTTTATATAAGTCTTGCAAGGTTTTATTGTTTTTTTTATCCACATGTTTTCCAGTATCAAAAATATCTTGAAGATCTTCATTCACCACAAAATGTCCGTTAGCTACAAGAATATGGGGTGTATATTTAGAAGAAAGTGACATTATCTTTCCCTCACGATCAATATAATATCCCCTGTAGTTCCTATCCATTAGCCGAATCACCGGCTCCCTTTGATTCACATCAACATGAACAGTACCATCTATGGCCTTGTATACTTCAGCATTCTTTACCAAGGTTTTCTTGGAAAGAACCTGCTCAATTTTTTTGGTATCAATGTCTTTCAATCTTTTTCCCAGCACTTTTATATCCCCTTTTCGCAATATTTCCAATATATCCTGCCGATTAATAAAGTTGTGGTGATTGCTATCAATAATACTAATTTCCAGCTTATCGCAGGGTATTTCAGATGAATGATCAGCTACCATCCCGGGTACAATCAACAGGTACACCAGGATCAGCAACCAAAATATTATGTTCTTTACTTTTCCCATCAATTATATTTTTGCACCCTTCATTTTTTCCAGTAAAACTTTTTTTACTGGTCCAACCAATTTATCAATATCACCAGCACCCATTGTTAAAAGCACTTCTATTTCTTCATTTTCCACTAGTTCAATCAAACCTTTGCTGGTACATTTTATCTTATTGGGGTTGTTCATTTTTTGGTAAATCAAGTGAGAGGTAACCCCTTCAATAGGCTCTTCCCTAGCGGGATATATATCTAAGATAATAGTCCTGTCCAATAAATCCAGGGCTTGAGCAAATTCATCTGCCAAATCCCTTGTTCGGGTGTAGAGATGTGGCTGGAAAATACCAGTAATGCTCTTACCGGGATACATATTTTTAACAGATAAAACAAATTTTTCTATTTCTCGGGGATGATGAGCATAATCGTCTATATATACCAAGTTATCTTCCTTCACCTGGTAATCAAAACGACGAGCTACACCCAAAAAATTTGGCAATTCATCTATTATGATTTTATCTTCAACACCAGATAATTTAGCAGCGGCTATAGCTGCTATAGCATTTTCCATGTTCACCAATCCCGGCATTCCTACTTTCACGCCAGGAATAAGTCCAAAAGGTGTCTCTACATCCGCGATATAAAAATTACCCTCCTTCTGAATCTTTTTCGCATAAAAATCAGTCTCCTGATCAAGAGAATATTGATATATTTTAATATCATTCCGATTGGGTTGCAAATGTAATTCTTTCTTTATAATTAAAGTACCACCCGGTTTAATCTTGTTCATGAATTCGATAAAAGCTTTTTTAATCTCCTTGGGATCGTTATATATATCCAGGTGATCGGTATCTATAGCGGTTATAATTGCTATTCCCGGTGTTAATTTTAAAAATGATCTATCAAATTCATCGGCTTCAACTACCACGAATTCGCTAGTGTTTGATAAAAGCAAGTTCGATTTGTAATTTTTAGAAATTCCGCCCAGGAAAGCATTACACCCGATAGGGGAATTATCCAATAAAAATGCTATCATAGTTGAAATAGTAGTCTTTCCATGGGTGCCGGAAACAGCGATTGCATTTTTATTTCCTGTAATCTCACCCAACACTTCTGACCTCTTTTTAATTGTATATCCGTTTAGGAGGAAAAAATTGAATTGATTATGTCCCTTGGGTATAGCAGGAGTATAAATAACCAGGGTATTGTCTATATCATTTATAACTTCCCCGGGAATATGTCCAACTTCATCCTCGTAATGGATAGGAATACCTTCGCAAACTAACTGGACAGTAAGTTCCGTGGAGGTACGATCATACCCCCAAACATTTTTACCCTGGGTTTTAAAATACCGCGCCAAGGCACTCATCCCGATGCCTCCTATACCCACGAAAAAAATATTATTAACCCGGTCGATGTTCATTATTGGCTCTCCATTAGTTTTATTATCTCGTCAGCAATTTTATCAGCTGAATCCTTTAATGCCATCATTTTGATATTCTTGGACAATTCCAATTGTCGTTTTTCATCCTTCAAGAGTTCCAGTGCTTTTGGTATCAAACCATCCACGGCTTCAACATCAGCCACGTGCAATGCTGCATTTTTATTCACCAAAGCCATGGCATTTTTTGTCTGATGATCTTCTGCCACGTTTGGTGAAGGAATTAAAATTACCGGTTTTCCAACCAAGCATAATTCTGATATAGTTCCTGCTCCTGCTCTAGATATAATTATATCAGCAATTTCGTAAGCTAAATCCATTCTTGAAATGAAAGGATATACCTTCACGTTTTTTGCATTAATTTTTTTTGCTGCATCATTGGCATCCTCAAAATAATATTTTCCTGTTTGCCAAATAACTTGTACATCTTCTTGGGAAAGCATTTTTAATTTTGCCAACACGGCTTGATTAATAGTTCTTGCCCCTAAACTTCCTCCTATTACCAGTATGACTTTTTTCTTATTTTCCAATGAAAAATAATTGATTGCCTCATCTCTTGATGGTTTAAGGTCTTGGATATCTTGTCTTACCGGGTTTCCAGTAAGGATAATTTTATCCTTGGGAAAATATTTTTCCATGTTTTCATAGGCCACGCATATTTTAGATGCCCGCTTGGCCAATAAACGATTGGTAACCCCGGCATATGAGTTCTGTTCTTGGATTACCGTTGGAATTTTTCTATTATTTGCCGCCCTCATTATGGGGCCACTAGCGTACCCACCAACACCAACAACAACAGCGGGTTTAAAATTCTTTATGATTTTATTGGCTTGGAGCACACTGGAAAATAATTTGAAAAAGAAGGTGATATTTTTTAAAGAAAGTTTTCTTTGGAAACCAGCAACGGGCAATCCTATTATCTTGTAACCAGCTGCCGGAACTTTTTCCATTTCCATCCTATTTTTGGCACCCACAAACAAAATATCCAAATCGCTGATTTTATTCTTCAGCGCATTTGCTATGGAAATGGCGGGAAATATATGCCCACCCGTTCCCCCTCCACTAATAATTATTTTCTTCATGGTCAATATTTATATTTTCTTCATTTATTTTTTTTCTTTCACTGGCAACTTCAATTTGATCCTCTTTAATGCTTCGACTGACACTGAGAATAATACCGAATGCCGTGCCAGTGAAGAGGATTGAAGACCCGCCCATGCTCACCCAGGGCAATGTTTGGCCGGTCACCGGGAAAAGATTCACTGTTACGGCCATATTAATCAATGCTTGAAAAACTATAAGCAATGTTAAGCCGATGGTTAAAAATGCAGGAAATGTTTTCTTGCACTTGCTAATAATTACACCTGCTCGATAAAGAAGATACATGTATAATAATAGAAGTGGTATAGCTCCAAATAATATCCCGTATTCTTCAATGATAATGGCAAAAATAAAATCGGAATAGGGATGGGGGAGAAAATTTCTCTGCGTGCTTTTCCCAGGTCCCTTTCCTATAACCCCCCCAGTGGCCACCGCGATCTTTGATTGCTCTGCCTGGTAATTCCCATCACTTTCGGGGTTGCTGAAATTTTCGAGCCTATTTTTCCATGTTTCTATTCTTCCCGGGCTGCCTAACAGCAATGACATACCAATAAAAAATCCGACCAGAATCAAACCAAGACCCATGAACGATATCAAATGCAGGAACTTGACCCTGCCAATAAACAACAAGATCAAGGAGGTTGCCATTAAAATAGCAGCCGTAGAAAAATTTGCGGGCAATATTAACATGCAAACCAATAGAATGGGAATGATCAAGGGAAGAAATGCACCCTTTAAATCATGAATATTCCCCTGCTTTAATGATAAAACCCTGGCAAGGTACATGATCAGTGCAAGCTTGGCAAGATCTGAAGTCTGAATGGTTAAGCCTATAAATGGTAATGATATCCATCGCGAAGCTTCGTTTAAATTTGCCCCCATAAACAAGGTGATCAACAACATGGGAATGGAAATTAACAGTAACAATTGAGACAGCCGGGAATAAATTTTATAGGGTATATGATGAGTAATATAAATTATCACCAATCCTAAAAATAATATGGACCCGTGTTTCACGAAATAATAAAAGGTATTACCTCCCTGGTATCGATAAGCCAAACTGTCGGTAGCACTATAGACCGCAAGCATGGAATAGATCGACAGGAGTATAATCACTGCCCATATTACTCCATCACCCTTAAAATATTTCTTTAGCGTGTCAATCATTTTAAAATTTTATAACTCTCTTACATTGGCTTTAAATTGCCTGCCGCGATCTTCATAATTATCAAAAAGGTCAAAACTGGCACATGCTGGTGAAAGCAACACTGTCTCGCCATTTTTAGCCAAATAATAGGCATTTCTTACTGCATCTCCCATATTATCAGTTTCAACGATAGTTTCCACTGCTTCAGCAAAAGTTTTCCTGATCTTAGAATTATCTTTTCCAAGACAGACTATTGCTTTTACTTTATTTTTTACTAGCTCCATGATAGATGAATAATCATTT
>CAZOSQ010000048.1:0-13159 GCA_964582245.1 uncultured Bacteroidales bacterium
AATTTTCATGTTTTTCTTCTTTTGTTGATTTTATTTTTGATCAATAAATTGTTTAAACCATAATTCCAGGGATAATACTCCCCATAAGCTTCTCCCGAAACTTCTCTCGTTGTTTATCAGGTTTTCCAATTTTTTATTATCAAATATTCCTCTTGATTTACAGTCGCTTGTTAAAAGGACATCCTTAAAAAAAGTAGAAGCATCATTCTTTGCCCAAATGTGCAGTGGCACCGGGAATCCCATTTTATCTTTCCTGTCCAAGATACTGGAAGGAAGCCAATGCTTAATGGTCTTTTTTAGTAAGTACTTCATTTCCGCCCCTTTAAATTTCATGCCGGCAGGCATACCGGAGACCAGGTCTACTATCCGTCTATCTAACAAGGGCACCCTGGATTCCAGTGAATTGGCCATACTCACCCTATCTTCTACCTGCAACAACCCGGGTAAACTACCTATCATATCGAAATGGGTCATTTTGTTGAAATAGGAAAGTGTTTCAGAATGGTTGAACATTTTTTGAAATCTTTCGAAAACATTTTCCTTTTTGAAACTGCTTTTAAAATCGGGATTATAAAGATCGAGTGAACTGTCGCTCCTGTCAAGCAGGTGGAAATATCGTCTATCCATGGGTTCAAAAGCATCCTTTTTCCAGAATTCCTTCATCATTGGAACATACTTATTCAGGTGCGGAAGGTTGGGTAAAATAGACCCTAAAGAAACAATGTGCTCTCTTTCTTCATTGGATTCAAAAATAGCCCCCTTTATCGCTTGTTCCAAGTATGCTATTACATACCTGGTATATCCCCCGAAAATTTCATCTCCACCTTGTCCGCCCAGTACAACTTTCACGTTTTCAGACGCTAGTTTTGAAACCATGTATTGAGGGAAAACTCCCGGGCCTACCACTGGTTCATCCAAGTGATAAACCAATTGGGGCACCATGTCAATAAATTGTTGCTCCGTGGGATAAATCTCGTGGGGATCTGCATGACATATATCGATGACATCGCGAGCATAATGGGATTCATCAAAATCCGGTCCTTCCTTGAAAGCACCCGTGAAAGTTTTTATTACACCGGGATACATCATGGAAGATAGGATGGTCACCAAGCTTGAATCTATTCCCCCGCTTAAGTAAGTTCCTAACGGTACATCGCTTCTCAACTGCATCCTTATGGTATCCTGGAGCAACCTCCTAAGTTCAACGATGAAATATTCCTCGGTGTGAAAAGTATCGGTTTTAAAATTCGGGCTCCAATACTGGGTTTCGGTGAAATTATAGGTATTCAGATTTAAGGTCATATAGTGACCCGGCAATACCTTGTAAATATCCTGGAACAAGGTTTCTTGTCCAAGTACAAATTGAAAAGTTAGATAATCTTGCAAGGAATCATAATTCGGCACGGCATTGACCTCGGGGTGAGCAAGTAAAGCTTTTATTTCAGATCCAAAAATAATATAGTCTTCATTCATGAAATAATACAATGGCTTGATACCAAAATGATCCCGTGCGATAAGAACCCGGTTCTTTTTTTGATCATACAGCAAAAAAGAAAACATACCGTTTAAAAGATCCACGCATCCATCTCCATAATGTTCATACATTTTAAGTATTACCTCTGTATCAGAATTGGACTTGAAATTATATCCCTTGCTTTTTAATTCATCTCTTAATTCAATATAATTATAAATTTCACCATTGAAAACGATCGTGTAATCGCCACTTGTCATGGGCTGCTTTCCTCCTTGTATATCTATAATGGAAAGTCTTTTATGATAAAAACCGATGTTTCTATCTTTATACATTCCTTCATCATCAGGGCCTCTATGGGTCAACTTATCTGCACATTTTGATAATATACTCGTGTTTACTTCTCTCCTGTTTTTATTAATGATTCCGACAAATCCGCACACGTTAATTATGTTTTATATTCAACATTATTTATTTCTTATCTCAGGATGCATCTAACTTATACCTGCTTCCCGGTGAGTTATCAAGTCGAGAGGAAATATCCAGGAATAAAAACTGCCACCTTGCCTATTATCACCATCATAAAAAATAAACAATCAATAACCTAAAATGACTCTTTTATTGATGAGAGATTCTAAAAAATACATTTGCTAATTTCTAAAACATAATTTCAAATGATTTTGTTTAGAGAAATAAACAAAGAAATATGCACAAACAATGAAAGTATTACATTTAAATACTGATGATATAAAGGGAGGTGCCGCGATTGCTGTCCAAAGAATTCACAAATCACTCATAAACAATAATATTGAATCGAGTATCCTGGTAAAAAGTAAAAATGGACGGGACAATTTAGTTACCAGCACTTCTTATTCTTTACTTGAAAAAGCCATTTCCGTTTATTATAACCAATTGGAGAAAAAACACATAAACAATTATAAACTCAAAAATGGATCTGTTTTTTCTTTATGTTACTATTCCAATGATATTACAAAGGATATAGAAAGAATAAACCCGGATGTAGTGCACCTTCATTGGATTGGCCGCGGGTTTATCAAAATTGAATTACTAAAAAAGATAAAAAAACCCATTGTATGGACTCTCCACGATGCTTGGCCATTTACAGGTGGATGCCATTATTTTGAAGATTGTACCAAGTACCTTTCCGGGTGTATTAAATGTCCCATGCTAGGTTCTAGTAAAAACAATGATCTAAGTAGTAAAATTTTCAAAAGAAAGTTAAATACATACAACCATTTAAACGGGATTTCAATTGTAGCACCCAGTCATTGGATCAGTGAATGTGCAAAAAATAGCCGGCTTTTAAACACAAAAAATATAGATGTCATACACAATGGACTAGACATAGATGTATTTAGACCCATTGAAAAAAATATGGCTCGTCAATTCTTGGGAATCCCCCCGGAGAAGAAAATGATCCTTTTCGGGGCCATTAATGCCAATTCGGACGAGCGGAAAGGAATGAACCTTTTGGTACCAGTTTTCAGGGAATTTGAAGGTGTAAAAGATACTGAATTAATGATTTTTGGTATTGCTGACTCAAATTTTATCAACCAGTACAACATAAAAATGTATAACCTTGGGGAAATTTGTGATGAATCATACCTCTCGATCATTTATTCTGCCGCAGATGTCATGCTGGTTCCCTCCCGCCAAGAAGCATTCGGTCAAACCGCACTGGAATCTTTATCATGCGGCACACCAGTGGTAGCCTTTAATGCCACCGGCTTAAAAGATATCATCAAGCATCAAGAAAATGGTTACCTGGCCCAGCCATACAAGGTCGAAGATTTTGCCCATGGGATTAAATGGATCTTGTCTGAAAAAGATAGATGGATTAAATTATCTTCCAATGCAAGAAAAACAGCGGTCAATTATTTTGATTCGAAAATAATTGGTAAAAAATATCTTAACCTATATCAAAAAATTGTCGGTAATTATCAAGTTCATTGAACATGACAAGGTGTAAAATGATTATATTATAATACATGTACTTCAAGAATGGCAATATATAAAAAGTTAATTATAGTTTTTTCCGTGCTTGCAGGTTTATACCTGTTCGAACTCACTATATTCCCCGAAGGGCTGCGGAACATGACACAAATGGCGGCTATCCTGGTAATGACAGTCATTATTATTATTGACCTGGTGTATAATAAAGAAGAAAAATTCAGGCAATATTTTAGGATGCCCTTCCTGCTCATTTTTGCCGCTATTTTCCTGAGCATGTTCATGGCCTATTCCATCCATGGCCAAAGTGTGTCCACCACGCTTATTGCCCAGCGCTACATGTATTTCTACTTTTTTTATTTCATGCTTCATGCCATTCGGCCAACCCCGGGCCAAGTAGAAAAAATAGTTATATTTATAGGTATCTTATACACGACATTCTACTTGTTACAGTATTTCATTTACCCGGAGGTTATTTTTGATTCACGGGTTGAAGAGGATAGAAACACGGTAAGGATTTTTATCCCGGGATTTTTTTTCCACGTGTTCAGTTACTTCTATTTGTTGAATAAATTTTTTACTACAAACAAGGCTAAATATCTTATATTATCTCTTACTTTCTTGAGTATTTACATCCTCATGGCTACCCGCCAAGTGATTTTCGGAATCCTTTTCTTATCAGCCTTACAATTACTGCTTAGCAACAAGGTGAAATCAAAATTTGCCATTATAGTTGTTATGTTCGCTGCAGTGGTACCCCTGTATTTTATTTTTGAAAACATTTTCACTGGAATGTTCACTGTCACAGAAAAACAAAGCATTGCTTTTGATAGGGACATTCGAGTTCAATCTGCAAGATTTTTCCTTTTTGATTTTCAACACAATATTTTTTCTTATATTTTCGGAAACGGGGCTGACAGCTTAAATGCCAGCTATGGGCAAGAAATTAGGCTGTATAAAGAAGCTTATGGATTTTATCAATCAGACATCGGGATCATAGGGGATTATTCCAAATTTGGAGTAATCTTTCTTATCGGGGTACTGATAATTCTTGGCAAAGTCATTTTTACTAAATTACCCGAGCATCTCATGTTTATAAAATATGCTTTTTTATTCATCCTGGTAACTTTTTTCACGGGTGGCGGTCCATTCGGGGGATCTTCTGCCGTGGTGGCCATATCAAGTATGTTGTACCTCGTGGATGTTCACTTGAATGATAAAAAATTTGAAGAATTTTCTAAAGAAGAAATTTCTAGGGGTGAAGAAAAAGCTAGGATCAATTTTTTACCTCGAATAGCAGGAATTAATAATAAAACAACTAGTTAAAATCGAATTTTATGAAACTGGCAATTGTTATACCCATATATAATGGTTTGGCATACACTAAAAAATGTCTTGAAAACCTTGATAAAAATATACCGGAAAATAAAAAAGATAAGTTCCATGTCGTCATCGTGGACGACGGGTCCACGGACGGATCCGGGGAATGGATAAAAACACATTACCCCGGTGTTACGGTTATAAATGGAACCGGCGGGTTATGGTGGAGTGGCGGGATGAACGTGGGCATTCATCATGTACTGGAAAAAACCTCGGCCAATTATATTCTCTGGTGGAACAATGACATCCTCCCGGGTAAAGATTATTTCGTGAACCTTTTTGCTATCCTGGAAAAAAATGATCCCAAAACCATCATTGGCTCTAAAATTTACATGGATATTGGAAGGAAAATTATCTGGTCAATGGGTGGTATTTTTCAACCTGTAACAGGCAAAAAATACATGATAGGATTTAAACAAGAAGATAGGGATATTTACAATCATATTACCCAGGCAGATTGGCTCCCCGGGATGGGAACAGTCATACACCGATCCATTTTTGAAGACATTGGCTACTTGGATAATAAAAATTTCCCGCAATACCATGGTGATAGTGAATTTACTTATCGCGCCAAATCAAAAGGGTATAAGCTGGAAGTACATCCCAATTTAAGAATATGGAATGATACCACCCATACAGGAATTAAGCACGGGGGAAATTTCAAAAATTTTAAAATGACCTTGTTTGGAATTAAATCCAATTATAATATCCATAAAGACCTTAAATTTTACCACATGTATGCACGCGGCCCACAAGCTTATATCCCCATGGCTAGCAAATATTTCAAGTACGTGGGGGGATTTTTCAAATGGAAAGTTTTAGGGATGTTTAATATTCAAAAACCTTCTCAACCATGAACAAAAAGGTAAAAGCATACGTGTACCCCATAACTAACCGCCTGAAAACAGGGATTTTCAATCCATACGTGCATGATTTGGCGTCTTCACTTGGCACTCATTTCGATGTATTAAACAAGAACAAACCTTCTAATATTGGGATAATCAATATCTTCAGGTATATTCCACAGGTAAAATTTATCTTTTTAAATTGGCCAGAAAACTTACCAGACAAAAAAGCAGGAAAGTTACAAGCATTAATCTTGATGACACTTATACCCTTCTTTAAGCTTTCCGGCAAAAAGATCGTGTGGACCATGCACAATAAACTTTCCCATTCCAAAAAAAATATTAAGCTTAAAAAAAGGTTATTTATTACCTTGTTAAAAAACAGCGATTATATTTTCACGCATTCCAGCGAAGGACAGGAATACGCTAGGAGACTTACCAAGAAAAATGCAAATATCATCTACCTCCCTCACCCGGTCAAAAAGGATAATCTTGGGGATGAATCTAAAATAACCGACATCCTTATATGGGGAACTATAGCTACCTACAAAGGAATCGATCAATTCTTGCATTACATTTACAAGTACAAAATGGAAGACAAATACAAAATTAATATCGTGGGAAAAGTGCAGGATAAAGAATATAAAAATATGTTAATGCAATTTGCCAATAAGAATATTATTATCGAGGACAGGTTCGTTGAAATCGAAGAATTGAAGAAATTAATTAGCCAATCGAAAATTGTACTATTCACCTATACAGATAAAAGTGTATTAAGTTCTGGTGCCTTGATGGATTCGGTTGGTTATGGCGCCACGGTTGTTGGCCCGCATGTTGCCGCATTTAAAGACCTTCAAGAGGACAAGGTAATTTACACGTATAAAGATTTTGATCAACTAATTCCATTGCTAAATAGATTATTAAAATCTAAAAAAAGGTTTTCCAATAAAAAACAAGTCGATAAGTTTTTGAAAGAGAATGATTGGCAACATTATTCTCAAAAAGTCAAATCACTGGTGGAACATTAATTTACTATAACGATAAAAGTTATTTTATGACTTTCGGGTTAAATTTGGCTGTCACAAAAAAATCATGGATCTTTTCTTTCCCGGGTTCAAAGGTTTTCTGTTTTTGAAACCAATATTTCTCTTTACTTTTTTATTCATACTCAATTAAATTTTTCCCAAGGATAAGACTAACACGATATCCTAGAACTTTTGAACCAAGGCAGGTGTTTTAAATATAAAAAGCGGGGGCATGAAAGGAAGCAAGAAAAATAGAAATAATTATATTATTATATCTCCGGTTAGAAATGAAGAGGAATATATAGAAAAAACTATTTGTTCGGTCATAAACCAAACCATAAAACCCTTGGAATGGATCATCGTAAATGATGGTTCCACCGATAAAACACCAACAATAATTCAAAAATATTCCAAAGATCACAATTGGATCAAAACAATTAACCGGGAAAAAGGACAGCATGAACCAGGTACAGGCGTTGTAAAAGCCTTCTATAATGGACTGGAACATGTTACACGAAAAAATTACGATTACTTGGTCAAATTGGATGGAGACTTATCTTTCGAACCCGATTATTTTGAAACTTTATTAGAAAGGTTCGCCAGTGATCCGGCCTTGGGAATAGCCAGTGGAAAGACTTACATACCGGGAAAAAAAGGATTCATACTTGATCCTTGTCCTAACAATCATGTAAGAGGACCTGCCAAAATGTACCGGGAAACATGCTTTAATGATATTGGTGGAATACCCGTGGTACTCGGTTGGGATACCATTGATGAAAACAAGGCGCAAATGAAAGGATGGAAAACCAAGAGTTTTGATGATCTGAAAATCATGCATTATAAACCCATCGGGTACAAACAAAAAAATACCATAAAAAAGGAACTTATTGCAGGAGAAAGACAATATTTCCTCGGTTACCATCCGATATTTGCACTTGCAAAGGGAGTGGCAAAAACAACCAAGAAGCCTTATATCATTGGAGGAATGTTAAACATTACCGGGTATATGATAGCTGCTTTAAAAAAGTCAGAACAACTAGATGACAAGAAAATGATTAAGTTTTACAGGAACCAGCAATTATCAAGATTAGGTTTAAAAGGAGGAACAACGGCTAATGGAAAAAAATAAAAAATTAAAAATATTGCATGTCGTTAGACAATTTTACCCGTTGCTAGGTGGTATTCAAAATTTTGTATTAAACTTATCACTTCAACAAATAAAACAGGGTCACGAGGTGAGTGTACTTACCTTGAATAAAAGTTTCGTGGATAAAAGTACTTTATCACCACAAGAAAATTACAAGAACATTAGTATAATTAGGATCCCTTACATCGGTCATAAAAAATATCCATTGGCTTTTTCCTGTACCCGGTACTTAAGTGGATTTGATATAGTACATGTACATGCTGTAGATTTTTTTATTGATTACCTTGTTTTGACCAAGTTTATGCATAAGAAGGAATTAATTCTTCATACCCATGGTGGATTTTTTCATACCAAATGGGCGCATAACTTCAAAAAGTTTTATTTTAATACCATCACCCGTTCAACAGCCAGGGGTTGCAAAAAGATAATTGCCAGCAGCGATCACGATTACAGGATGTTCAAAAAGATAAACAACAATATCCAGACCGTTGAAAATGGTGTAGACATCGTGAAATTCAAAGAAATTAAAAAACAAGTTACTAAAAACAAGTTACTTTTTATCGGTAGGCTATCTTCTAATAAAAACGTGGAAGCTTTGATTGAAACTATCAAAGAACTACAGGTAAGTGGTATAGATGCCGGTTTAACCATCATTGGTCCCGACTGGCAAGGGTTACGGTATGGACTGGAAAATAAAGCAAAAAAATTAAACATACAAGATAAAATCAAGTTTCTTGGTGCAATTGATGAGGAAACCTTGATGAATGAGTTGGCCTCAACCCATTTATTTGTTTCTGCATCCAAGTACGAGGGTTTTGGAATTTCAGCGGTGGAGGCATTGGCTTCGGGCACCCCTTGTGTCCTTAATGATATTGAAAGTTTCAGGAAAATTGCGGAAAATTCACCTGCTTGCTTGATAACTGATTATAACAACCCGAAAAAAGCTGCCGAATCTATCCGTGAAGTATTGGGCAAATCTCCAAAAGAATATGCTATTTTGAGTCAAAAAGCATCAAGTTTAGTCCAGAAATATTCCTGGCATGAGACAGCAAAAAAAATTACCGGGATATATTATGAAGTAGCAGGTATTCGAGAAAAAGTCCATGAACATGTTTTTGAATAAAGAAAAAATGACACGAAAAAAAAATAAAATATTGGCTATTGCATCAGAAGGTGGACATTGGGTGCAGTTAATGCGGTTATCTCCGGCTTTGCAAGACGGCGAAGTGGTTTATGTCACCACGAACCCAGGGTACGAGAAACAAGTAAATGGCTCGAAATTTTATCATGTTGTTGATGCCAACAGGTGGGAGAAGATAAAATTAATAAAAATGGGGATCCAGGTGTTCCACATCATCAACAAAGAACGGCCATCCGTGATTATTTCGACAGGTGCGGCACCAGGACTCTTTGCCATTTTTATTGGCCGGGTTTTTTCGGCAAAAACTTTATGGCTGGACAGCATTGCCAATGCCGAAAGATTATCCATGAGCGGCAGGTTAGCACGACCTTTTGCTCACCTTTTGCTTACCCAGTGGCAACACCTGGCTGATAATAAATCAATTTTTTACAAAGGAAATGTAATTACATGATATTTATAATTGTAGGCACGCAAGGGCCCTTTGACAGGCTGGTAAAAACAGTGGATGAATGGGCAAGTAAAAATGGAAGGAATGATGTTTTTGGGCAAATAGGAAACACGGATTATGCTCCTCCTCACATAAAATACGAGGCTTTCATCAGTCCTTCTGAATTTAACACTACCTTTGAACAGGCAGATTTAATCGTGAGCCATGCTGGAATGGGTACCATAATATCTGCCTTGGAGAAACAAAAACCTATCATCGTGATGCCTCGATTGACCCGGTTGAAAGAACATAGAAACGATCACCAAGTGGTTACGGCAAAAAGCTTTTTAAAGTTAGGTTATGTTCAAGCAGCTTTTGACGAAAAAGAGTTAGTGAACAAACTGGATTCCATTCATAAAATACGACCGGCCGACAAGATAAGCACACATGCAAATACCGAATTAATCAACATGGTGCAGAATTTTATTCACAATCCCGGGCACAGGAATCCAACGATAAAATAGTTTTTTTTACATTTCTTATGGGCATGCAACATTATAACAATCTATTGCACTATGAAATAAAATAATCACTTCCCCTACTAATGCCTTTCTGGCATAATATTTTCTTCACCTTTACCGAGAATTGCAAAAGTCTTCTTTAAAAGAGTCGGCTTATATTCATTTCTGTCAATTTCCCCGGTTAAACGGTAGGATATCAATTTAATAAGAAGAAAAAATATGGAATCAGAAAAACAATTTACTTTAAAGATAATATTTGGTATTATAGATATTTTTGCCACCATACTGAGTTTTTTCCTAGCCTTTTTAATTTTAGACACATTTCAAATCAAAAGAATCATTTTCAACAATGATTATTTGAACATATTGATCCTGGTCATCCCGACCTGGGTTTTCTTGTTAAAGAAATTCAATATAGCTAAAATTCATAGGACACGGACATTTTCGATACTGTTCCTGGAATATGTGGGTACTATTTTTGTCGGGATCATGTTTTTATACCTGTACAAACAACTTTTCAAGCTCTATGCAATCACCGATACATTTATTGTTTCCTTTGGGATCGTAAACTTATTTATTTTATACACGACAAAAATCATCGGGTATAAACACATACGACACCTGAGAAAGCATGGCAAAAGCGTTAAAAATATCGTGATTATGGCCGATGAACATGCTGATCTTTCTATAGATAAAATTTTGAAAAATAAACAATGGGGCTATAATATCGTGAAAATTATCTCCAATTCTAATTTTATCAAGTATAAATATGGACAAGAAATACCTATTATAAACGATGATAAGGGCCTGGACATAGGTAAATTAATAGAACTAGGCGAAGTAGACGAATTATTTTACTGCAAAAATGAAATAAACCAACAACACATTAGTTCCCTCATATATGCCTGTGAAGAAGTTGGCGTACCCTTCAGGCTTCAGTCGGACTTGCTGACCATGACTGCCATGCGTTCGCATTTAATGTATTTCGAGGAGACTCCCTACTTGTCTTTCATGAATTTACCTTCAGATTATTTTGCATTAAAACTAAAGGAAGTTATCGCCTATGCGACCTCGTTTATAATTGTAACCCTATTTTCACCTATCATGCTAATCATCGCCCTACTCATCAAGATAACATCAAAAGGTCCTGTCTTATTTAAACAAAAAAGGGTAGGCCTCAGGGGAAGGGAATTTCACATGTATAAGTTCAGAACCATGATACAGGATGCTGAAAAACTTAAAAAGAAACTTGAACAACAAAATGAGATGGATGGGCCGGTTTTCAAAATTAACAATGACCCAAGAATTACCCCTATCGGGAGATTCTTACGCAAAACAAGCCTGGATGAATTGCCCCAGCTAATCAACGTACTCAAGGGAGATATGACCCTCGTGGGACCCCGCCCGCCTATACCGGAGGAAGTCAAACAATATAAACGTTGGCAATTGAGGAGGTTATCGATGAAGCCGGGAATTACCTGCATATGGCAGATACAACCTCATCGCAATAAAATTACTTTTGAGCAATGGATGCAACTGGATTTAAAATACATTGACACTTGGTCTTTAAAACTTGATTTTATTTTAATAATGAAAACCATTAGGGCTGTTATCGGGAGAGATGGTGCATAATTTTATTTTTCTTTTGAAGCATCATCTTCAACCTCTTCACGTCTAAAAAGGTTATTAAATTCTTTTTTGTAGAATATCCCGACACCCTGGGTATATGGAGCTTCCTCGAATAAATACCGGTCATTTGCCCGGTTATAAGCTTTAAACCGGATGTTTCCTTTTTTATTCAATTTAACTTCCATCTGGAAATCACCGGCCACATTGGAAGCCGAGGCATTGGAAGAAGCCACCTCGTTGCTGCCTACATCCACGTTTCCACTAACTATTACGCGATTATTAAAAAGCTGGGTGGACAAAGCCAGTTCTACTTCCCTACTGGAAATATCATTTCCCGCACGATAATTTATCCCTATATCGAAATCTTTACTTATTTGGGATAACATCTGGCTCAACTGGTTGGACAACAACTCGCTGGTAGTTACACCGGCAGCACCACCAGGGGCATTTGTCGACTGGGAATTACCTCCTTGGTTATCTGCTCTTGGAAAAAAGTCATTAATAATCAACAAGGAAATAAATTGTTTACTTAATTCTTCCTCCGAGTCGATCGAGGTTTTCAAATCTCTCCTGGTATCTTCATCTGAATTGGGCAAAGACAAGCTGAAAGATATTTCCGGGTTCATTAATTTTTCCCTCATGGTGATCAAGCATTCCACCATCACCCTTCGCACACCGTCACCCTCGTGTAAATCTTCCGGGACTACTTGGTTAAGGTTAGCTTTTGTCCGGTAACTAGCCATCATATCTATATCAGCATCCTGGGGATCTCCATTCCAGGTGATTTTGCTATTTTCCTTGATGGAAAATTTTTTGTTGATTACATTTTGCAAGGTAAACAAGTAATCCCCCCGTTCTATAAGGTATTCTCCAAACATTTCGAATTTCCCGTTGGTGTTGATTTCCATCGTGATATTTCCCGAGCCTCGCGCCTTAATGACATCCCCTATTGTGGGGTCAAAAATTAATTGAACTTCCGCATTGGGAGTTATTTCAAGATCAAAATTCAATAATAACCCAGACCTGTCTACGCTATAATTTATTTCTTTGTCTTCATTACCTTCTTCTATCCCGGTAGATTTAAACTTGATAAAATCCCTCTGGACAACTTCCTCACCCGACTCCAAGGGTATAAAAAATTCCGTGTTTTTTTCCGTCTTCCCGGAAATACTCATCACTATATTATCAGGATACCCGGAAATATTCACCACACCCGAACCAAAGGCTCGTCCATAAAAATCTTCATTATCAGCCAAGGTAGTATTAAGCATCATAAATTCATTGGCCTTAATTCTTAGATCAAATCTAAATTTTCTAAAATACTCGTTATAAATTTTTCCATTCAAATATGCCTTTGCCCCATAAACATCGTTTATTTCCAAGTCATCGAAATGAACTACATTGTCTTTTATTAGCACCTGGTTCGCCAATGTATATCTTGTTTTCAGGTAATCGATTATGAAAGAAGTTTTCTGGAAAACAATATTCCCGTTCATTACCGGTTTCTTCAAGGTTCCCGCGAAAGATGCTTGTCCGGATGCCATCCCGCGAATATCGGTTGCTATCACCTTGGTGAACGGATTCAGCACGTTTAAATACAAC
>CAZOSQ010000049.1:0-13133 GCA_964582245.1 uncultured Bacteroidales bacterium
GATGGCCGGAATAAAGAACCTGTTACACTGCCTATTAAATTCCCGTTATTATTAGCACAAGGAGTTGAGGGTATCGCTGTAGGATTAGCTTCGAAAATTTTACCTCATAATTTTAATGAACTTATTGATGCTTCGATTCTATATTTGCAAGGAAAAAGTTTCGAATTATTTCCTGATTTTCCCACGGGTGGTCTTGCCGATTTCTCAAGATACAATGACGGCCTAAGAGGTGGAGCCATTAGGGTCAGGGCAAAAATCAACAAAATTGATAGTAAAACCCTGTCTATTACTGAAATACCTTTCGGCCGCACGACAACTTCCCTAATAGACTCTATATTGAAGGCCAATGACAAGGGAAAAATTAAAATTAAGAAGATAGATGATAATACAGCCGAACACGTGGAAATTATGATCCACCTGGCTGCCGGAATATCACCAGACAAAACTATTGATGCTTTATATGCTTTTACTGATTGTGAATTAAGTATTTCCCCGAACTCTTGTGTCATTGAAAATGATAAGCCTCGTTTCTTAGGCATTGCAGAAATGCTTAAAATATCCACCGATAAAACACTCGGCTTGTTAAAACAAGAACTTGAAATCAAGTTGAGAGAACTTGAAGATGCTTGGCACTATGCGTCTTTAGAAAAAATATTTATTGAAAATGAAATTTATGAAGATATAAAGGAATGTAAAACCGAGGAAGAAATTTTGCAAGCCATTGACAATGGTTTAGAGCCCTTTAAGAAAAATTTGATCAGGGAAGTATTGCATGAAGACCTAGTGAGGCTTTCCAACATCCCGATCAAACGGATCTCCAAGTTTAGTTCGTTCAAGGCAGATGATCAAATTAAGGGAATAGAAGCAGAAATGGAGGAGGTTAAAAATCACCTAATCAATATCGTTAATTATACAATTAATTATTTTAAGCAAATCAAGAAAAAACATGGTTCAGGTAAAGAAAGAAAAACTGAGATCAGGAGTTTTGACTTTATTGAGGCTACCAAGGTAGTAGTTAAAAATGAAAAACTTTACGTAAATAGGCAAGAAGGATTTATCGGTACTTCCTTGAAAAAAGACGAGTACATTTCTGATTGTTCGGATATAGATGATGTCATAGCTATTAGAAGTGATGGAAAATATATTATCACGAAAGTAGATGACAAAGTATTTGTAGGAAAAGATATTATTCATACTGCTGTATTCAAGAAAAATGATGAACGTACCGTGTATAATGCGGTTTACCGGGATGGTTTAAACGGTTCATTTTACATGAAACGATGTGCCATAACCAGTATTACACGCGATAAGGAATATGATTTAACAAAAGGAACAAAAGGTTCAAAAATAGTGTATTTGTCTGTCAACCCAAATGGTGAAGCTGAATTATTAAAAGTTTTCCTTAAGCCTCGGCCTCGCTTGAGAAACACGGTTATGGAAGTAGATTTTGGGGATTTGGCCATCAAAGGACGAAATTCCATGGGAAATATCCTTACCAAGTATAGCATCCATAAGATCGTGTTGAAAGAAAAAGGAGAATCCACCCTTGGGGGGAGAAAATTGTGGTTCGATTGGGATGTTCTTCGTTTAAATACAGATGAACGAGGAATATACCTAGGTGAATTTCATGACCAAGATCGTTTGCTGGTAATCACTAAATCAGGAGAATTTAGGCTGGCAACAGCAGATCCCGCTAATCATTTTGAAGAGAACTTGATGATCCTGGAAAAAAATGATGCAAAAAAAATATGGACAGCCATATATTATGATGGTGAACAGGATTATTATTATCTCAAACGATTTAACTTCGAGCCAGTTCAAGGATTAACTAGCTTCATTAGTGAAAGTAAAGGTTCCAAGCTTGTTCTTCTTTCTTCTGAAAAGTTCCCGCAATTTGAAATCAACTTTGGGGGTAAACATAGAAATAAGGAAGGTGAAAAAATAGATGCTGATGAATTTATCGCCGTGAAAGGATTTAAAGCCAAGGGTAAAAGATTGTCTAATTATACCATTTCGAGGGTAACAGAAATAGAACCTCTTGAGAAAGAAGAGCCCGAACAAGAAGATGAAAAAGATGACACCCCGGGAGAAAACATGAATAACATTGAAAGGCCAAATTTAAATAATGATAAAGATAATAACTCAGAACAAATGACTCTTAGCTGGGACTAAATCATGATCATCTGTAAATAAGTATTAAAATTTTCAATATGAATATTTTTCTTATCGGCTTCATGGGTAGTGGAAAAACGACAATAGGCAAAAAACTGGCCCGGCAATTAAACATGGATTTTATTGATATGGATGACTATATCGAAAATGTATCCGGGAAAACTATTGCTAAAATTTTTGAAGAAGAAGGTGAAGCAAGTTTTCGGCAAATGGAAAAAAATACGCTTAAGGAACTTTTTCAACTAGATAACAAAATTATTGCTACCGGTGGGGGAACCCCATGTTTTTTTGACAATATGGAACAAATGAACAAAAACGGGATGACTTTTTACTTACAGATGACACCCAAGGCACTTGCTGATAGGCTTGTGCATGGAATGGAAAAAAGACCATTGGTCAAAAATAAGTCAAGACATGAATTGGAAGATTTTATCACGGAAACACTTGAAAAAAGAAAATCCTTTTATTCCCAAGCACAACATTATATCTCAGCACTAAATATGAAGGTCGAAGATTTTCTTCCTTATTTTGAAAAATAATGGATATATAACGGTGCGTTTCAATCTTTCTCCTTCCATTACCGGGTTGTCCCGCCCAAATTAACCTTGTAACCGTTTTCAGTTTCGTCAGTAGGTCAAGCTTGCTAAGGTTCCTCCAAATTCAGTATCGCTCCCGGGGTACCTAAAACAAGGATTTTTTGTATCACTATCTTTTTGTTATCCCAAACAGAAAACCTATTTCAAATTGCACTTTTCACACTCTTATTTGTTATGATTTTATTAGGGTTTAATTAAAATTAGATTCATTTATAATACTTGGAATAATGATAAGGGAAATTTGGGCAGTAAGACATGGATTAAGAAGAGATTTTGAAGACGAGGATTGGCCAAATGTATCAGGACGATTGCACGATCCACCTTTATCTAAAAATGGGTTCAAACAAGCCGAAGAAACTGCTAGATACCTAGAGGGTCAAAAAATTGACCATGTTTTTTCTTCTCCTTTTTTAAGATGTATTCAAACGGCCCATACCATTGCACAAGTAATTGATAGAAAAGTTAAGATAGAGCATGGATTTTCAGAATGGATGAATCCTGCTTGGTTTGAAGACACTCCCAGCATCATAGATTTTAAGCAAGCAAAAAAAACTTTTTCCACCATTGATCATGGTTACCATTCAAAAATACATGCACGTTTTCCTGAACATGACGAGGATACGGCCGTTTATAATCGTGTTAAAGATACCTTTGATCAAATTTCCGAATTATATGAAGGTTCGATACTCGTTGTAGCACATGGGGCTACTTTGTGGCAGATTGAAAGGTTGTTCTTAAATAGGCAAGGAAAAATGAATTTCCGGATGTGTTCGATCAATTTTTTAGAAAGAGAAAATGGTAATTGGCACCTTAAATTAGCTACTAACAAGCATCTTTCAATTTCAGAGGATAATATTAAATTTTCCTAGGTCACGACAAGCAAGAAATATCATAAGCAAGATTATTTGTTATACATCCAAATCAAAAAATATGCAAGACACAAAATCGAGAACCAGGCAAAGAAGTTCTGAACAGGGACAAACAGGATTCGAGAAGAAAATACCCGGGGAAGTAATTTACTTAGCAAGGTTAATGGATGCCAAGTACAAATTCCCGGGCACGAACTGGCGCTTTGGTTTAGATCCGATCCTCGGGCTCATTCCCGGGATAGGGGATTTTGTAGGGTTCTTGATATCTGGAGGCATTATTCTTATCATCAGCAGGCATGGAGCCAGCGGGAAGTTATTGACCTTGATGGTTCTTAACAGCTTCCTTGATGGTTTGATTGGCAGTATACCCGTATTAGGAGGTATTATTGATTTTTTCTATAAAAACAATGAGAAAAACGTGAAGATGCTGGAAGAGCATTACAGGGAGGGAAAATATCAAGGTAGTGGAAAGGGTATTATTATTGGTGTAGTCCTGGGGCTATTGGCTTTAGCCGTGTTTCTGATCTGGGCCATATGGGAAATTCTTGAATGGGCATTCAACTATTTATCCAGTATATTATAAAATCATTTGAAAAATTCTTATAGATCTTTAGATTTTATAGGCTTCAAAATTACCTGCATGAACAGGAAATATGGACAAAATCTTTTCAAGAAATGTTAACACATAAAACCCGGGATAATCCCGGGTTTTATGTGTTCTTGTTTATTTTATTGATGTTACATTCTTCTACCACCAGGGCAACATCCCGAACCAGGTTTCATATTTGCATTCCTGCTTTTACAATTTCCTTTTCCATTTTTCGTGGCATTGTCAAAATAAACTTTTTGATCGGCGCTCAACAAATTCCTCACCTCTAACCTATGAGAAACTTTTTCCTTATGCATGGCCATTTTTGTTTCCCCTATTTCTTCTACAAGTTTATTGATATTTTCCTTCTCGGGAGTGTCAGATGTCTCCAATATTCTTAGCTTGGCTTGCTTTTCATTGATATTATTCCAAAAGTTTTGCATTTTTTTCAAATGGTCGGTTCTTAAATCCATGACCTGGCTTTTTTGTTTTTCAGAAAGATCCGGGATACGTTCCAGGCAATCCAAATGACAATCAAAATTACTAGGTTGAGCATTCATTGTCATTCCCATTAGCAAAAGAATAGTTACCAATAAGCTTTTCATTACTTTTTTTCTTGTTTTCATGGCTTTAATTTTAATTAAACAATTTTTTTTTTAATCTATAGGTCTAAAACTTTGGGTTCGCATTCCTCGAAACCCATGCCCCATTGGATGACCCTTTTGTTTTAAAATACCGAAAAATATTTCTTGTTGGCGAGGAGAAAATAATTTTTTTATCTCCATGTAATGATCAATGGAAGCTTTTTTTATTTCCTCATGATTTCCCCCAATTTCTTCAGCATATTGTTCAAGTTTCTGTCGATTAGGATTATCATTTTCCAGTTCATCAAAAAAAGCAACTCTCATTTCTTGTAGTTTAACCATTTCCTTTGAGACATCATCATGAAACCCTCTTTTCAATTGATGAAACTTGTTAATTTGCCCTGCATTTAACTCCAATCTCTCGATAAGAATCCTATTCATTCCTCCTCCCCTAAAGGGTTGCTGAAAATTTACATTTTCATCTTGATGCAGGTAGTAAAAGAGCGCAGAAATACTTGCTACATTGCTAATTATTAAAGTAATTAATATCCATTTTATGGTTCTCAAATTTTTCATGACTCATTCATTTAATAAATAAGATTCTATGGGAACTTGCACTATCTCTTGTGATACAAACAGGTTCATTTCATCGTGCAAATTGCTCTCAAATGTAATTCCAGCCAATAAACCACTTATGATAATGAGAAAGATTGATGCTGCAACTAACATTCTTCTTACCCATGGAATAAACAAGAAATGTTGGCTCATAGTAACCTGTTGCCCTAATTTTCTTTCCAAAACCTCAACAAAAAAAGGACTAACATCTTCTTTTTTCTCTTCTTCTATTAATAGATATGTTTCCTGCAATACATGTAAACTTTTTTGACAGGCAGGACAAGAAGAAATATGAGCTTGAACCTGGTTTCTTTTTTCCATAGATAGGGATTCATCCAGGTAGTGTATTAAATTATATTCAACCTCTTTGCAATTCATATTATCCTTTTTATTTTATTTGACACGGATAAAAATAAAAACTTGTGCTTACAATACATTTTTTTTTTGAATATTTAAAATCTCACGTTGAACATTATTCTTGGCCCTAAAAATAAGGGATTCAACCGAGGATAAAGATAAATTCATAATTTCCGCGATTTCTTTGTAAGACAAATCACGATATTTGTTCAAAACAAATGCTACACGTTGATTTTTAGGCAACTGACTGATTACCTTGTGTAAAATTTTCTTTCTTTCTTTCCTGGTAATTTCTTCATCAGCCAATGGTGAATCATCTATTATATCCGGGTGATTTTCTCCCGGATGGTACAAAAAACGTTTCTTATGATCACGAATAAAATTCAATGATTTATTTACCGAGATCCGGTATAACCAGGTTGAGATTTTTGATTCGTTTCGAAAAGAATTAATATGAAGATAAGCTTCCAAGAACACCTCTTGTGCAATATCCTCCGCATCTTCTTTATCATGCAAAAATCCATAACAAGTCTTAAAAACTTGGGATTTAAAAGAATACACAAGTTCCCCGAATGCTTTTTTATCACCATTTTGTATCCTTTCTATCAGATCTTTACCGGACATTCATATAATTTTAGGCTACTTTACAGTATGATTTTTATTTTTGACACGGGAGAAACAAAAAACTTGCGCTTAATTGCGATTTTACCTAATTTTTTTCTTAATAAAAATAATCCTAAAAGAAATTATTTAAAAATACCAAGCCCATAAGGTTTAACTTTCAATTACTAATAATCAATTCATTACCATATATGGTGGTATTATATCTTTTCAGTCCTGCCGAGGCTCTACTAGAATCCACGGGATATCCCCCGATAACAAGATCAAATTCGGAGTTACAACAAGGGCAATGAAAAATAAAATCCGATCCTTGCTTGTAATCCAGGCCGCAATAATCTTCAACGGCCCTGTAGGTACAAGTTCTATCATAGGCTACATAAGAATCCACTTCCTTGAAAATTATGATACCGTTTCCATATGTTTTCCCATTAATGATGGTGGCAGGACGACTGGAATTAGGGTAACTAATTCTACTGGTATAATCATCAACACGCCTAATTATAGCGGATTCGTTGACACCTAAATTTAATTGATTGATGATATCAATTTTATGATCCACTGGTACGTAAGGAATTATTACACGTTCTTCTTTTGCACAAGCCAATAAGATAAAAAACATTGTGAATATTACGGAAAAATTGGTTATTTTTGATATATTCATTTTCATGTCAGCAAGTAAAAACAAGATTAAAAATAATGAATTTATTTTCAAAACGCATATTATTGTCATTTCTTATAACTTTTATATCTTGTACTTTTTTGATAGCCCAGCCTCAAGATGAAAATAAAAAGCCCGGATATCAAAAAAAAGCTGAAAAAGTAAAAGAAAAACAAGAAAAAGAATATGAAAAGGATAAGGAGAAAGGAAAAAAGCGGCATTATAATTTACAATCCGACAAAACAAAAGAAAGTATGAAAGCCAGCGAAAAGCGGTGCAAAAGTTACTACAAAAAAAAGATGAAAAAAGAATTCTTTATCAAAAGATGGATAAAAAAATACAAAATAAAAAACCGGTAAATCATGGAAGATTTTATACAAACCTTTTTTTATATTTTAATTACGATATTGGCCATTGTTTTTAGCCTTATTAAACAATATAATAAAAATAAGAGCAAACCAGAAGATGAGGATATATTAGGAGAATTCAGGAGATATGTAGTGGGTGAAGAAGAAGAGGAAAAACCACCCAAGGAGACCTATTTCGAAGAAAGAGAGAAAAATTTGATGGATGAATACCATGAACGGGAACAAAAACAGGAAAAAACACTTGAGTCAACTGAGTCTCTCGGAGATGAGGGTGTAAGAGAAGCCTTGGAAAGAAATATACAAAAGGGATCCAATGAATACCTAGACAGTGAAGTCGAACTAATTGATATGTCATTGGATTCTGTCCCCGTGGAAGAAGGAAGCAGTGTGTTTTCCGAAAATCTTGACAAAGAAACAATCACCAATGAAAAACAAACAGGTCTAGCACTTTCTTCCGAAGATCTAAAAAAAGCCATTATATATTCCGAAATAATAAACAGGAAAGAATATTAATTAAGCTTAATTTTAGATGCAATATAAAAAGGAAAATTTAGTTTTATTAGCTTCAAATAGGATGTTTTTTTGATTAAAAATTCTGTTTTTAGAAGATTTTTTTATATATTTGTTTAAGAAGAGTTTCGAGAAATCGGAATTCTTTTTGTTTTATTTGATACTGTAGAATATCTAAACTGACTGGTTGAGGGTCGGAACAAAAAAAGGAATAATTGTTTCCATGCTTTACCAGGTGGTTTTTTTATGTTTTACGCCAAATTGTAGAATTGATTAGCAAACAAAAATAATTTAACTAAAGGGAGAGATGACGATGTCAAAAGTTAGCTATATAACAGAAGAAGGCTTGCAAAAATTGAAAGAAGAACTGGATCATTTATTGACAGTTCAGAGGCCTGCCATTTCCCAGCAAATAGCGGAAGCTAGAGAAAAAGGAGATTTGTCTGAAAATGCTGAATACGATGCGGCTAAAGAAGCCCAAGGCATGCTCGAAATGAAAATTAATAAATTACAAGAAATTGTCGCCAACTCAAGAATAATTGATGAATCTAAAATAGATACCTCTTCGGTTCGCATTCTTAGCAAGGTGAAAATCAAAAACATTAAGAACAATGCTATCATGCAATATATGATTGTTTCTGAAAGTGAAGCCGATCTTAAAGCAGGAAAAATATCTATTAGCACTCCCATTGCTAAAGGACTGCTTGGTAAAAAGAAAGGAGAGGTTGTAGAAATTGAAGTTCCCTCCGGGAAAATGCAATTCGAAATTACAGATATTAGTTTCTAATTCATTAGAATGTATAATATGCCTTGTCAAAAAGTTAATTTAATTTTTTTAAATTTTCGCTCCAATTTAAAAATTCGGCATATTCTGCCATTACCATAATTTCTTTAAACGATTATTAATTACTGGATATTCCAGTCAAAATTAGGCTAGTATGGCAACTATCTTCACTAAAATTATCAATGGAGAAATTCCTTGTTATAAAATTGCCGAGGATGATAATTTTTTGGCTTTTTTGGATATTAATCCCTTGGCCAAGGGACATACACTTGTAATCCCCAAAAAAGAAATCGATTACATTTTCGATCTTGATGATGATCTATTGGCAGGATTAAATATTTTTGCCAAAAAAGTCGCTAAAGCGATTGATAAAACCATGGATTGTAAAAAAGTTGGAATTGCTGTTATAGGTTTGGAAGTACCCCATGTTCATATGCACCTTATCCCCATCAACCATATAGGTGATATAAATTTTGCTAAACCCAAACTGGAGTTATCCAAGGAAGAATTTGACAATATCGCTGAAAAGATAAAGAAGGCTTTGTAATTTTAATCTTATATTCAAATTAGCAGGAAATCCAATTCATTTCAAGTAGCTCTTTTCTTTTGATTGATTTAGAATATTAATAAAAACAATCAATGGTAAACAAATGATTTTATAGGTTTTTCGTAGAGTTCATTTGAAATACAAGGTTGTAAAAAACAAAACCAATGTAAAAAAAATTAGCGTGTTCTCCCGGGATTTTTATTGATAAAATCTTTCCAGCTCTTATAATCTTTCCCCCCGACCGGGTTATTTTTTTGATAATAATGGCAAACAGCAGCGGCCAATCCATCAGTAGCATCTAGCATGTCGGGCATATCATCGATCTTAAGCATATTTTTCAAGAAGGCAGCCACTTGTTCCTTTGAAGCATTTCCCTGGCCCGTGATAGAAAGTTTAATTTTCCTGGGTGCATATTCAAAAATCGGGATATTCCTGGAAAGCGCTGCTGACATGGCTACACCTTGTGCCCTTCCCAGTTTTAACATGGATTGAACATTCTTGCCAAAAAAAGGTGCTTCAATAGCCAATTCATCGGGATGATATTGATCGATCAGGTGAATTGTCCGTTCAAAAATACGCTGAAGTTTGAGATAATGATTATTAAATTTATGAAGTTCAATAATACCAAGATTTATAACACGCAAATCATTTTTAACATGGTGAATTATCCCGTATCCCATCACTGTCGTTCCGGGATCAATTCCTAAAATTATCCTTTCATTATCCAACATTAGCCTTTATGTTGATTTGTTCCAAGACTCGGTTTGCTTCTTGGTAACCTATTTCAAACATATTCTTCCCGTTGGCTACATCAAGGTAAGCAAATCGACCTAATTCCACCGGTTCTATAAAGATATCCATTCCTTCTTTTATAAGATCCACGTAAGAGGCTACAGACATATGGAAAGAGCGCAATGCTACATTTAACAAACCCCTCGAATTTTTCTCTTCACCTACCGGCATGACATTTACCCCGATTATCTTTTTGCAAAGATTTTTAACTGGACGAACGGGCAGTTTATCGGTAACCCCCCCGTCAAGATACAAATTTCCATCAATGGTATAAGGTTTAAATAAAACTGGAATGGACGAGGATGCTAGAACTGCATCTACCAGGTCTCCCTTACAGAAATACTCTGGTTTACCTGTTTTATAATTGGTGGCTGTGGCAAAAAAAGTTTTCTTTAACTGTTCAAAAGTTTTGGAGCGTAAATTATTTTTAATAACCCTCTTGAGTCCGCCAGTATCAAGCAACCCATTGTTTGGAAGTGACAATTTTATAAAATGAAAAATCTTTTTTTTATCAAAAATTTCAAGAATTTCTTCGGGTGAAAAACCATCAGCATAAAAAACTCCTGCTATTGCCCCTGCACTTACACCTGATATAATTTCCGGGAAAATGCCATGCTCTTCTAATGATTTTAAAACACCTATATGAGCAAAACCTCTAGCGGCCCCTCCACTTAAAACCAATCCATATTGATGTTTATTCATTCTAACCATTGTCGTCCTTTCATATTAAATGAACTTATTTTTTTACCCGCCAAATTGCATAAGGAAGGATTTTATGAAATCATTTAGATCACCATCCATAACAGCCTGTACATTCCCAGTTTCATGGGATGTACGCAAATCTTTCACCATCTTGTAAGGGTGCATCACGTAACTACGGATTTGCGAACCCCATTCAATTTTCTTTTTTTGACCTTCGATTTCAGCTTGTTTCTCCATCTTTTTTCGAAGTTCTATCTCGTAAAGATGAGATCTTAAGATACGTAAGGCATTTTCCCTGTTTTTCAATTGGGAGCGGGTTTCGGTATTATCCACGGTTATTCCCGTAGGAAGATGTTTTACCCTTACACCTGTTTCAACTTTATTCACGTTCTGTCCTCCTGCTCCACTAGAACGAAAAGTATCCCACACAAGATCTGCTGGATTTAGATCAATTTCGATATTATCGTCTACTAGCGGGGAAACAAATACCGAGGCAAATGATGTATGCCTGCGGGCATTTGAATCGAAGGGTGATATACGAACTAACCTGTGGACACCATTTTCACTTTTTAAAAAACCATACGCAAAATCACCGCTTATTTCCAAGGTAACAGATTTTATTCCAGCTTCTTCTCCAGATAAATAAGAAAGTTCTTTTACCAGGTAATTGTTTCTTTCTGCCCAACGGATGTACATCCTCATGAGCATCTCAGCCCAATCATGGCTTTCAGTCCCTCCTGCACCAGCATTTATTTTCAAAATGGCTCCAAGAGGATCTTCTTCAGCGCTCAACATTCTTTTAAACTCCAGTTTCTCGATCTTTTCCAGGATGACTGAATATTGTTTTTCTATTTCTTCCTCGTCCGCTTCACCCTCTTTCAAAAAGTCGATCAGCACTTTCAAATCATCGATTCCCGAACTTATACGGTGGTACTCAGTGGTCCAATTTTTTAAAGACGATATTGTTTTTAGAACACCTTCCGCTTCCTTTGGATCGTTCCAAAAACTAGGTTCTTGACTTTTTAATTCTAATTCTTTGACTTCATTTTCCTTATTAACAATGTCAAAGATGCCTCCTTAACGCATCCCGACGCTCTTCAATATCTTTAACCATGTCTTGTGTAATCATATTCCAAAATCCCCCATAATTATCATTTAAGTTACAAATATAGAAAAATCTAATGGTAATTATAAATAATATAATTCCTATCCTTTTTTATGTTATGTATTTCATTTAATCTTGGGATACCATTTGGATTTTTATTAATGATACCTTCATTCAAATTTTCATAAAACAATTTATTAAGGTATTTTTGCGAACACGATAAAAAAAAATTAATCATGAGCGATCTACGTGAAAAAATTGAAGAGGTTTGGGAAAACCGTGAATTACTAAAACAAGATGAAACTAAAAAAGTCATCAGGGAAGTTATTGAACACCTAGATAAGGGAAAAATAAGAGTAGCAGAACCTACCAACGAGGGATGGCAAGTAAACGAATGGATAAAAAAAGCCGTGCTTTTATATTTCCCGATACAGGAAATGGAAGTAATTGAAGCAAAACCTTTCGAATTTCATGACAAAATTCAGCTTAAATCCGGCTATAAGGAACTTGGTGTACGAGTGGTACCTCATGCCATTGCAAGATATGGTGCATACCTGGCACCCGGGGTAGTCATGATGCCTTCCTATGTTAATATAGGAGCGTATGTAGATTCGGGCACCATGGTAGATACATGGGCAACTGTGGGATCCTGCGCACAAATAGGCAAAAATGTACATTTGAGCGGCGGAGTCGGTGTCGGCGGGGTACTTGAGCCAATACAGGCGGCACCGGTCATTATAGGTGATAATTGTTTTATCGGGTCGAGAAGTATCATCGTGGAAGGTGTCCGCGTAGAAAATGAAGCTGTTTTAGGTGCCAACGTGGTACTTACCATGTCCACCAAGATCATTGATGTTTCTGGGAGCGAACCAAAAGAATATAGAGGATATGTACCATCGCGTTCTGTTGTTATCCCCGGATCTTTCGAGAAACAATTTCCAGCAGGGAAATACAACGTTAATTGTGCCTTGATTATAGGCAAACGTAAAGAATCAACGGATAAAAAAACATCCTTGAATGATGCTTTAAGAGATTTTAACGTGGCCGTATAGACATTTTATTAAAAAACTGCACCAGGAATATTAAATGAATATAGGTTTTGATGCGAAAAGAGCTTTCTTAAATCAATCTGGCCTTGGCAATTATAGCCGAAACCTGGTGCGGGTTCTTTATGAAAAAAAACAGGAGCACCAGTTTTTCTTGTACACGCCAAAAATACAACCACGAAAAGAGTTAGAAAAGCTACAAAATTTACAGGTTAAAA
>CAZOSQ010000050.1:0-13065 GCA_964582245.1 uncultured Bacteroidales bacterium
TCTATATCTCTTCCTCCAACATTGGAAGTTAAACGATTATATAATCCAGCGACATAAGTGCCCGGGTAATTTATAGCATTGGCATCAGTTTCTTCAAAGGCACCGCGGGTTCCAAAATACCCATTACCTACAGTTAATAAAGTTTCACGTGTTCTTTCTTTTTCTCTATCATACTCATTGTATGTCAATGACCATTCTTCAGGTGCATTTCCTGATGGATATTTCATTTTTATATATTTTAAATTAATTTATTTGATTTAAAAAAAATAATAAGCTTAGACAGTTATCAATGTACTATTTAAGTAACGGTTAATTTAGTGTTTAGGTTTATTTCTTTTTTATTTGTTTTTAAACCAATCATTTATTCCATTTAGTCCATCTAATTCTGATAAATCCGTGATAACAATATCAGCACCATTTTTCTTTAATTCTTCAACATTATCTTCACGGGCCAACCCTAAGGTAAGGCCAAATTTACCTTTTGCTCCAGCTTGTACCCCGGAAACTGCATCCTCTACTACAACGCAATCTATAGGTTTCAGCCCCATATTATCTGCTGCAGTGGTAAATATATCCGGTTCGGGTTTTCCTTTTAAACCAAGTTCAGCAGAGACTATACCATCCACGCGAGTTTCAAAATAATGCAGTAGACCCGATACTTCAAGGATTTTTTTACAATTTTTACTCGAGGAAGCCACTCCTTGATGAATTCCCGCTTCATGAATATCTTTGATCAACTGGACCGTCGAATCATAAACTTCAACTCCCTCACTTTCCACGACTGCCGTAAATACTTCGTTTTTACGATTACCCAGGCCACATACAGTTTGTTTATCTGGCGAATCATTAGGATCTCCATAAGGTATATTGATGTTCCTTGATTCAAGAAAGGAAAGCACTCCTTTATACCTGGGTTTGCCGTCTACGTATGGCAAATAATCATTTTTATGGGTAAATTCTTTAAATGGTTCATTAAATTGGCGTTCTCTTTCTCGTAAGAATTCATCAAACATTTTTTTCCATGCTAAGGCATGAACATTTGCTGTTTTTGTTATAACCCCGTCCAAATCAAAGATAACTCCTTTAAAAAGATACTCTTTCATAATTTATTTTATTTTTTTATTGATATGATCTGTTAAAAATAGAAAATATTATTTTTTAAATAAAAAAATTATACCGTTATTAATGGTTGTAAAAGACAAAATATAAGATAAAAATTAGAAAAATACATATACATGAAAGAGAGATTAATACTGGTATCCAGTAAATTACCCTTAAGAGTCAGGAAGAATGAAAATGAAGTAATAAAAATAGAAGAAAGATTTGGTGGATTCGCCAGCGGGTTAAAAAATTTTTATAAGAAAAACAATAGCATTTGGATTGGTTGGACGGGAATCGATGAAGAAACCCTTAGCTTGAAGGAGAAAGAGCAGGTAAAAAATAAGTTTTTGGATTCCAATTGTTTTCCTGTTCACCTAAAAGGGGAGGATATAACAGGTTTTTTCCAAGGATTTTGTAATAGCACGATATGGCCCCTTTTTCATTACTTAACACAAGACACAGTCTATGACAAGGAGTACTGGAGGATTTACAAGGCAGTAAATCAAATATTTGCTGATGAAATTGTTGAGAATTATGTTGAAGGTGATAGGATTTGGATTCATGATTATCATTTAATGCTCGTCCCAAATATGGTAAGGGAAAAATTGCCCGGAATACCTATTGGTTTCTTTTTGCACATTCCTTTTCCATCATATGAAATATTTAGGCTGATGCCTTGGAGGACTGAAATATTGGAGGGTTTGCTTGGTGCTGATCAGTTGGGTTTTCATACTTTTGATTATGAACGTCATTTCATGTCATGTGTCAGGAGGTTAATGGGATACGAAACATTTTTTAACCGGATAAGATTGGAGGAAAGAATTGTAAAAGTTGATGCCTTTCCTATGGGAATAGACTATGATCTTTTTTATAACAAAGCCCTTGAAAAAAATAAAGATAAATTAGAAAATAAGCCTTTCCTGCAAGATACAAAGTCTTCCCAGGTTTTAAAAGGAGGAGGAAGAAAGGTGATTTTATCCATGGATCGCTTAGATTATGATAAAGGAATTGCAGATCGTTTGAATGCTTATGAATTTTTCTTGGAACACAATCCTGAGTATATAGGGAAAGTAAGTCTACTCCTATTCGTTGTCCCATCACATGATAGGGGGGATAATAATAATGATAAGATCAAGCAAGAAGTAGATCAATTGGTTGGAAGTATAAATGGAAAATATGGTATCATTGATTGGATGCCAATTTGGTATTTTTACAGGTATCTTCCACTTGATGAACTGGTTGAAATTTATAAATTAAGTGATATTGCCTTGATAACACCCAATAGGGATGGAATGAACTTGATCGCCAAGGAATATATAGCTTGTAAAACAGAGGGCAAGGGTGTTTTGATATTAAGCGAGATGGCCGGTGCAGCCAAAGAAATGGGAGAAGCTTTAATCGTAAATCCGAATAACAGGGAAGAAGTTGCAGGTGCTATTAAAGAAGCTATTGAAATGCCCGTTGAAGAACAGGAATCACGGAATAAACTAATCCAAAAAAGATTGAAAGTCTACAATGAAGATAGGTGGGCAAACGATTTCATTAAAGGACTTGAAGGTGTTAAAAAATTACAAGAGAAAAAATTAACCACCAAAATAACGCCCAGTTTAATTAAGAAAATCAAAACAGATTATGACAAATCTGGTAGTCGAATGCTTTTCTTGGATTACGATGGGACATTGGCCGGATTTCATAAAGACCCCCAGAAAGCATGCCCTGATGATGAGCTCTATTCTATTGTAGAAGCTCTAACATTGGATGAGAAAAATGAAGTTACCATAATAAGTGGTAGAGATAAAGAAACCTTGGGGAAATGGTTTCAAAAAAAATGGAATATATCTTTTATTGCTGAACATGGTGTTTGGGCTAGGGATCCCGGGGGAAATTGGGGCATGATTGAACCTATTGATAAAGCATGGATGGATATTGTCCGTCCTATTATAGAATTCTTTGTCGACAGGACTCCTCGTTCTTTCATAGAAGAAAAAAATTATTCCCTTGTTTGGCATTATAGAAATGCAGATCCAGATTTGGGGGTGCAAAGATCCTGGGAATTAAAGGAAGATTT
Source organism: uncultured Bacteroidales bacterium (assembly GCA_964582245.1). GTDB lineage: Bacteria > Bacteroidota > Bacteroidia > Bacteroidales > CAZOSQ01 > CAZOSQ01. The sequence goes on from CAZOSQ010000050.1 coordinate 3,170, forward strand.
AAAAGAAATGGCATCTAATTTGAATTTGGAAATCATGGACGGGGATAAGGTCATTGAAATCAAATCTTCAGGTATAAATAAAGGAAGAGGAGCTGCTTACAAGATAGGTGATAGGACTTTTGATTTCATGATAGCAATAGGTGATGACTGGACCGACGAATATACATTCGATGCAATGCCTGGTAATGCTTATACCATAAAAGTAGGAACAAAAAGCACGAAAGCAAAACATTATATAGATGATGTGAAGGCAGTCAGGGAGTTACTGAAAACCCTATCTTCTTAAAGATTAAACAGAATTTACCCGGTGAGGCAATTTTATAGAATTGAAATTCCTCCAATTGTTTTTTAATTAACAGAATAAGCATTAAAGATACATTTTCCGCGGGATGGAAAATCTTATTAACATTTATTTTTCATGATGTTAAAAAGTTAATACCAACTAGCATTGAATTATTCAAGAATATCATTTTAATTTGGGCTAATTATTAAACTCCCATTTTAGAATGAACTACTTTGAAAAAGAAAACCTTTTTCATGTCAAGGAAAAAGAAATTGGTCCAAGGCCTAGAATCCTTGTCGTGGAAGATGATGAACTCTGTCAATTGTTAATAAAAGAATTTCTAGTTGATGATAACTACAAGATAGATTTTGTTAATAATGGGGAGGATGGATTAAAAAAAATCATGGTAGGAAATTATGACATGATTCTTATCGATATTTTGATACCAAAAATTGATGGTATTGAACTAGCCAAACGAATCCGTATTCAAGATAATAATATTCCATTGATTGCCGTGACAGCATATATCAATCCGGGGGATTGTATCAATTTTGGAGTAAGCGGATTTAACCAGGTAATCGAAAAGCCCCTTAGGATAGACAATCTACGTTCTGTTATAAGAAAAATATTAGAATACAAGTACTAAATATTTCCATTGACTATTTAAAAATAATATATTAACTCAATTTTAGTTGAAAACTTTTTAGTATTTATACCTTTATTTCCCTCCAAATAATCCTAAAAAAAGTAACTTTGCATAGAAATAAATTAAAAAAAAGATCATGCAAAGGGATGATAAATTATTTGACTTAATAGAAAAGGAACATCAGCGCCAGCTAAATGGTATTGAATTAATCGCATCGGAAAATTTTGTATCTGACCAGGTGATGGAAGCAATGGGATCATATTTAACAAATAAATATGCAGAAGGCTATCCAGGAAAAAGATATTATGGTGGATGTGAATTTGTAGACGAAGTAGAAGAATTAGCCATTGAGAGAATCAAAAAACTTTTTAATGCAAAATGGGCTAATGTTCAACCCCATTCAGGAGCTCAAGCCAATGCTGCGGTCATGTTGGCTATTTTAAAACCGGGCGATACTTTTTTAGGTCTTAATTTATCACATGGTGGACACTTGACCCATGGATCATTCGTGAATTATTCGGGCATTTTATATAAACCAGTGGCATATGGGGTAAAACAAGAAACAGGAACCGTTGACTATGAGCAGATGGAACAAGTTGCACTAGCTGAAAGACCCAAGCTAATAATTGCGGGAGCATCTGCATATTCAAGAGATTGGGATTACAAGAAGATGCGTGAAATTGCTGACCAGGTAGGTGCCTTGCTTATGGCTGATATAAGCCATCCCGCCGGATTAATTGCCAAGAGAGTTTTAAATGACCCCTTTCCTCATTGTCACATTGTAACAACCACCACACATAAAACATTAAGAGGTCCCCGGGGCGGCTTAATCATGATGAGAGACGATTTTGAAAATCCCTGGGGGATCAAAACACCCAAGGGACAATTAAAAACAATGACTCAACTCCTTGATACCGCTGTTTTTCCTGGTATACAAGGTGGCCCCCTAGAACATGTAATAGCTGCAAAAGCGGTAGCATTTGGCGAAGCGCTAAGTGATTCTTATAAAGATTACATTTTACAGGTGCAAAAAAATGCGCAAATTATGGCAACAGCCTTTATAAATAAAGGGTATAAGATTATATCCGATGGTACTGATAACCATTCAATGTTAATTGATTTACGAACTAAATTTCCTGACCTAACAGGTAAAATAGCCGAGAAATCGCTGGAGCATGCAGGAATAACCATTAATAAAAATATGGTTCCTTTCGATACAAGATCACCATTCCAGACTTCAGGAATACGTGTTGGAACACCTGCTATTACCACACGAGGTATTAAAGAACCAGTTATTTCTACCATTGTTGAATTGATTGACGAGGTATTGAACGACCCAGGTAACCAGGGAACCTTGGAAAAGGTAAATAAAAAGGTTGTTGACTTGATGGCCGATTACCCACTTTTTGCCTATTAAGAAGGGTTAACAAGATACCAGTCCCCCATGTAAAAATAAAATGGCTCAAGAAAATTTGAGTTAATTTCAATTGTTTCACGGGTATTCCAGTTAATGAAATTTTTCTATATTTTTTACTTGGAATGCACGTTAAATAATATTTGTATAAAATAATGTACCAACAAATAAATCTATATCTTTGTAGTAAACAAATAGTAGATCATGGAATTGATTAATGGGAAATATGAAATTGATGGAATACCTGTATTGGACATATGCAAAAAATACGGGACACCTGTTTATGTCTATGAAACAGCAAAAATGGATGAGCAATATAAAAAAATGCTCAATGCCTTTAAAGGTGCAAACGTAAAGATAAATTATGCTTGTAAAGCCCTCACGAATATTAATATACTTAAATTTTTTAAAGAAAAAGGATCCGGCCTTGATGCCGTTTCTATACAAGAAGTGAAACTAGGTTTAAAAGCAGGATATAATCCACGGGATATAATTTATACCCCAAATTGTGTTTCATTGGAGGAAATTGATAAGGCTGTTGAATATGGAGTGCGAATTAATATTGATAACTTATCCATATTAGAACAATTCGGATTGAAGTATTCAGATAAAGTTCCGGTTTGCATTCGAATAAACCCGCACATAATGGCAGGAGGCAACACCAAGATATCCACGGGACATATTGATTCCAAATTTGGAATTTCCATATATCAAATCCCTCATATTCAAAGGATAGTATCAACAAATAGGATGAATGTTGAAGGTATTCACATGCATACCGGATCAGATATCTTGGACGTGGAGGTTTTTTTAAGAGGAGCAGAAATATTATTTGAAACTGCAAAAAAATTTGAGAACCTCGAATATCTTGATTTCGGGAGTGGGTTTAAAGTAAAATATAAACCAGAAGACATATTCACCGATATTGAAAAATTAGGAAAAAAATTAACAAAGAGATTCAATGCTTTTTGTGAAGAATATGGTAAAGATCTTAGGTTGCTATTTGAACCCGGTAAATTCTTAGTAAGTGAAGCAGGGTATTTCCTGGCAAAAGTGAACGTGATCAAACAAACAACTTCAACAATTTTCGCTGGATTGGATACAGGATTAAACCACATGATCCGTCCCATGTTTTATGATTCTTATCACCATATTTTAAATGTTTCTAAACCAGAAGGAAATACCCGAATATATACTGTAGTTGGATATATTTGTGAAACAGACACATTCGGTTGGAACCGGAAAATTTCTGAAATCTCGGAGGGAGACTGCTTGGTATTTTTAAATGCTGGGGCTTATTGTTTTTCCATGGCTTCAAATTACAATTCTCGATATAGACCCACCGAAATCCTAATTCATCAAGGAAAGGATTATATGATAAGAAAAAGAGAAGATTTGGATGATCTTCTTAGAAACCAAGTAGAGATTGAATTAAACGAAAAAGAGAAAATAAATGAAAATTAATTTTGAAGTTAATTATTGTATTTAAGAAGGAATTAATATCTTTAAAGTAAAACTACCTGTTATATTTTATTCTTTAGTAATAAAATATAACAGGAAAGAGCTTTAACTAATTATATATTGGCTCATGAGATATTACCTTATATTGATAGTATGTTTAATTATTTCGGTGAATGTCAAAGGACAAAAGGCTGTGGCTGATTCATTGGTGAAAGTTTCTTTTTATAAAATTTCCACGAAGAATTATTATGCTGCCATGAAAAACTTGAATAAGGCAATTGCCATTGACCCTTCTAATGCAAAGGCATATAAGGCTAGAGCCATGGCTAAAAATGCGATTAAGGAGTACCGGTCAGCCCTAGAAGATGCCCACAAATCAATTAATTATGCTAAATATTTTGATGCTGAAACGTTCCTATTGCTCGGGCGTATATACGTGAATCTAAAAGAATACGATTCTGCCATTGGATATATTAACAATGCTTTAAATATTAATCCACAATATTTCGAAGCAATAAATGAAAAAGCCTTAATCTTTCTTTACATGAGCGATTATGAACAGGCGTTAATTTTTATTGAAGAAGCCATTGCAAAAAAAACTGATTACGCTGATTTTTACTTCACGAGGGGTCTCGTGTTCATTTACCAAGAAAAATATCAAAGAGCAATCAATAGTTTTGATAAAGCTCTTTCTTTAAAAAATGCTTCAAATAAATTTGCAATTTATTTGAATCGCGGTGTTTGTAATTTAAACCTGCTTAATTACGAGAAATCTATCAAAGATTTTAATGAAGCAATTTCCCTGGATCCTTATAACGCCAGCGCATACCATAGTCGCGGGCGTACTTATTACGAGTTACAGGCTTATGATGCAGCTCTAAATGATTTCAACAAATCACTTCAGATTAGTCCCGAGAGTGGCGTTACTTATTATAATTTAGGAATGGTCTATTTTAGGATGCACGATAAGGAAAATGCTTGTGTGAATTTTCATAAAGGATGTTCCCTGGGCAGCAAGAGCTCGTGTAAAATGGTCATTTTAAATTGTGCCTCTGGAAATCAATAAGAAAAAGTCAATTCCTTAATAAGGAATTATTTAATCCAGTTATAGCAAAATTAATTTTATCTTTGCATGAATTCACCCGCATGAAGTTTTAAATTCTACCCATCGTGAATGAAAATAACTAGTTATTGATGTATAAATTCAAAATGCACTTGATTAACTTACATAGATACAGCTAAGGGCATGGATATATCAATTATAATTGTCAATTACAACGTGAAATACTTTTTACTGCAATGTCTTCATTCCATTGAAAAGGCGGAGAAGGGCTTGAAGTTAGAAGTATTTGTCGTTGACAATAATTCAGTTGATGGATCATGTCAAGAGGTGAAGCGAAAATTCCCATGGGTTAATCTTATAGTAAATACACAGAATTTAGGTTTTGCCAAGGCTAATAACCAGGCGATAGAAAGAGCATCCGGAAAATTTGTTCTTTTACTTAATCCTGATACCGTTGTTGAAGAAGATACATTTTTAAAATGCTATGAATTCATGAATGAACATCCAAAAGCAGCTTCTTTGGGTGTTAAGATGATTGATGGAAAAGGAAATTTTCTTCCTGAATCCAAAAGAGCATTTCCATCACCGACAGTCGCTTTTTATAAGATTTTTGGATTATCTAGGTTATTTCCAAAATCTCCTATTTTTGGTAAATATCACCTTTCTTACCTGGACAAGGAGAAAACCCATGAAATTGATGTTTTACCCGGGGCTTTTATGTTTATGAGGAAAGAAGCCTTGGATAAAATCGGGCAATTAGATGAAACTTTTTTCATGTACGGTGAAGACATAGATTTATCATATCGCTTTATAAAAGCAGGATATAAGAACTATTATTACCCGGGAACACGAATTATTCATTACAAGGGAGAGAGCACTAAAAAAGGAAGTATAAATTATGTGTTGATCTTTTACAAGGCCATGATCATTTTTGCAAAGAAACATTTTTCAAAAAAAAATGCGAATTTGTTTTCAGCAGTGATACAGTTTGCCATATATTTTAGAGCCTTATTATCAATAGTGAAAAGATTTTTTAAAAAGAGCTTTATTCCAGTTTTGGATGCTGCCTTAATTTACATGTTTTTTTGGCTAATCCTACCGTATTGGGAGCATTATAAGTTTCATGGAGAAAGTTATTACCCCGATTTTTTCATGGAAATTGTAGTGCCTATATACATCTTGATATGGATAATATCAATTTTTTTGAATGGTGGTTATAGGAAGCCTATAAGATTATGGAAAGTAGCAAGAGGAATATTAGTTGGAACGATAGCAATCCTTGTTATCTATGCTTTATTACCACTTTCATTACGTTTTTCGAGAGCTTTGATCCTTTTCGGTGCTGGATGGACCTTATTGACAGCAATAATAACACGTTTAGCCCTAAGTTCTATGGGGATAAATGAATTTCGATTAAATTCAAATAAGAAAAAAAGAATTATAATTATTGGGAAGAGAAAGGAAGCAAAACGAGTTCATTCATTAATAGAACAAATTCAAATTAAAAAAGAAATAATAGGTTATGTTTTTCCCGGGGGACAGGAAATCCCCCCTGATTTTATTGGAAATATAAACCAGTTAGAGGAGATACTAAAAATCAATAAAATTAATGAAATCATATTTTGCGCCAAGGATATATCTTCTCAAGGTATAATAAGTCACATGTTGGAGTTTTCTGATTATCAGGTTGAATATAAGATAGCACCGCAGGAAAGTTTATCAATCATAGGATCAAATTCAATTAATACGGCCGGTGATTTATATGTAATTAATTTTAATTCAGTTGCAAAAAATTATAATAGAAATAAAAAACGATTTTTTGATATCATGTTATCAATTTTATTTCTATTATTTATACCTGTATTATTTTTCTTTGTCAATAAAAAGAAAAGTTTTTTTGGCAATATTTTTAAAGTACTTTGCGGGAAAAAAAGTTGGGTAGGTTATATTAAAACGAAAGAGACACTATCCAATCATCTTCCTCCATTGCGTTCAGGTGTATTAAATCCATTAGATGGACTGAATGGAAAAAAAGTAGGGGATGATCATACCCTTGATACTCTTAACCTCCTTTATTCAAAAGATTACAAATTATTTAATGATATAGATATCATTTTAAAGGGGATAAGAAATCTTGGCAGGCAATAACCCTTTTCTAATCTAGGAATATTATACACCTTCACCGAAATGATTCAATTCAGGCACACATGTTATGCATTAAACTTAATGCGACAGGAATGAAATATTGCTAATCAAATCTTATGGCATATTTTTACCTACAAAATTGACTTGATAATTGTAATGCGCCTTTAAATAACATTAGGAATACCTTCTAACAGGCTTGGAAAATCTTCAACCATCAATTTATCATTAACTTGGCACTAGCTTGACGCTAGTATAAGTTGTATTTAATTATTATATTTATATAATAATTTATACAAAAAAAGGAAAATGAATACAATATTTTTAAAAAATACGATCATTATCTTTCTCCTATTTTTTTCTTATAGTTTATTAAATGGGCAGGTTTCCAACACGTATAAAACTGCTATTTTGGAAGGTGATTCATATTTTCTCTATGAAGAATATTCAGATGCATTACCGGGATATTTAATTTTAAACAAGGAAATGCCCGAGAATTATAATATTCAGTATAAAATAGGTGTATGTTTTTTGAACTTGGAATTTGAAAAACAACAAGCTTTACAATACCTGGAAAGAGCAAGCAAACATATTAACATGGAATACCGAGATCATTGGAAGGAAACAAAAGCTCCAATTGAAGTTTTATTTGAACTTGGAAATGCATACCGGGTAAATAATAAGCTAGATGAAGCCATTGACGCTTACAATCGTTTTCTGGAAGTTGTCGATAGTACAGTTCACGATATCCAACTGGTAAATGACCGGGTAAATAGTTGTCAAATAGCAAAAAAATTAATAAACCAGCCAATAGAAATGGAAATGATTAACTTAGGGTCTACAGTGAATACCTCTTTCAATGATAAAAGACCTGTTATAAACCAGCAAGAAGATATGATCGTTTTTATTTCAGAATTACATTTTTACGATGCCATTTTTTACAGCAGGAAAGAAAATGGAAAATGGATCACTCCTTTAAACATGATGCCGGAATTAGGCGTGGATAATGATGCTTACCCGGTTTGTTTATCATCTGATAGCAAAGAACTATATGTTTATAGAAAAGACAATTACGACGGTAACATTTACGTGACAAAATATAGCGAAGGTAAATGGACTCCATTGGAAAAATTAAATGGAAACATAAATACCAAGTATTGGGAATCGCATGCTAGTTTAAGCAAAGATGGTAAAACACTCTATTTTACCAGCAATCGACCAGGGGGATATGGAGGACTTGATATTTATATATCTACACGTCCGAACAAGGAAACAAATGAATGGGACGAACCTATTAATCTTGGTGCAATAATCAATAGCAGGTATAACGAGGAGACACCTTTCGTTACAAGTGATAATAATCATTTATATTTTAGTTCAGAAGGACATTATAATATGGGGGGATACGATATTTTTTATTCCGTAAAAGATTCTTTATTAGGAAAATGGAGTAATCCTGTTAATATAGGATATCCCATTAACACCACGGGTGATGAGTTATTCTTTTATCCCATGAGCAATGGATCACATGGGTATTTTTCGTTTTATGATCCTTTTTCCACTTTTGGAAAAACTGACATATACAAGATAAATATTCTTTCAAAAAATCAAAAAAAGCATTCTTCGGTGCAATAAAACCCTTTATAAAATAATTTTGCACCTTAATATGAATCGAGAAATTATTTATAATTTATTTTCTCTTTTGAAAAATGAGAAAAAATAGAAGATATTTCTTACATTTGTACATGGTTGATTTAACCTCCATGATCCTTAAATTGTTAAACATATCCAAGGCTTGTAAAATTAGATTTTTATAGGAGTCGGATAAAAGAATGAAACACAATTAAGTGCATTACGTATTACTTTTATCGAAGTAGATGATTTTAATACTGTAAAATTACATTTCAAATTTTGGAAATATGAAGAAACTACTATTAGCAATACTTTTAATCTCTAGTACCATTGGATACTCTCAAATAATGAACGACATAATGAAGGAGGTTTTTGATGATGCTGAATTTTTTTTACTGAGCGAGGATTATCCTGATGCTCTTTCTTCTTATATGAAACTATACAAGAGGGGATATGAATCAAATGCAAATATAAATTACAAAATAGGTATTTGCTATTTAAATATAGCTGGTGAAAAAAATAATTCAATTCAATACTTGGAAAAGGCAGTTAAAAATTTGACGGATAATTACAAGGAAGGTACCTTGAAAGAAAATAAGGCACCTATTGATGCATATATTTTTCTTGGTAATGCCTATAGAATAAATGATGAATTGGAACTGGCTATGGAATCATACAATAAGTTTTTGGAAAAAGCCGATGCCAAGGCAACTGAACTTATTACCTATACCAAGAAACAAATAGAAGCATGCAAGAAAGCCCGGGAGTTAAAAGCCAATCCCTTAAACCTTAAAATTAATAACCTGGGCGAAAATATTAATACATCCTCTTCTAATTTTAGACCTGTAATTGCAGGGGACGAATCTGTATTAGTTTATATGAATGAACTTAAATTTTATGATGCTGTTTTCTATAGCGAAAAGAAAAATGGGCAATGGATGATTCCCCGGAATATCACGCCGGAAATTCGTTCTGATGGTGATCAATATACCACAGGCATATCTTCCGATGGAAAAATTTTATTCTTAGCCAAGGAAGATTTTTTTAATAGTGATATTTACGTAAGTTATTATGATAAAGGAAAATGGAGTATATCCGAACCATTAAATAAGAATATAAATACTAAATATTGGGAATCTCATGCTTCTATATCCAAAGATGGAAATGAATTATATTTCACATCCAATCGGAAGGATAAAGACGCCATTGGTGGTATGGATATTTATTTATCAGTAAAAGATAAAAATGGGGAATG
>CAZOSQ010000051.1:0-12998 GCA_964582245.1 uncultured Bacteroidales bacterium
GTGATTCCATAATTTTAAAAAATATTTGTCTGGAATTATAATAATGCAAGTTACCAATGCTAGCAGAAGGTTCTTGCATTTGTTCCAAGTTCGTTTTTAAAAAATCCCCCTCGATAATTTGATTTTTTAGTTCGGGAAACTTTTCCCGGAGGAATGCGATAGATTCCTTATCAATTTCTATCACCCAAGTTTCCGCTTCTTTATTTTTTAATAAAAATTCCGTTAGGATCCCTGTTCCGGGCCCTATTTCCAATACTTTTTTCTCCCCCTTTAATTCCAAGCTCTCAACTATTTTTTTGGCGATGTTTTTATCCTTCAAAAAATGTTGACCTAAATATTTTTTTGGGGTTACATGGATCATATCAGTGCTTTTTATTGTTCAACATGTAAAAGATTTTTAGTTGATTTTGAAATGAGATATTGTTCCTGGTATTCAAAATCTTTTTTAAAGCAATTATACATTATCTTCTTGATATATGAACCTGAAAAGTATTAAATTATATTTTCTTTTTTCTATTTTGTTTTGCCAATTCCTTAATGGAGAGGAAAATAGATTAAATATCCTGGTGGATAAATTATTTAGTAATCATGATACATCCAAGGTTAATGAATTGGTAAAAATGTGTTATTCTTATAGGAACATTAATGTTCGTAAAGCCATTGTTTATGGGCACCAGGCTTTGAAACTTGCAAGGAAAATAAATTACAAAAAAGGAATTTCAAGCGCATGTGGAAGTTTAGGTTTTGCTTATGGTGACCAGGGTAACTTGGAAAAATCTATTTTCTATTTTCTTGAAAAAATTCAGTTAGAAAAAGATTCCGGGAATGCAGGTGAAATGGCTAAAGCATACTCGGGACTCGGGGATATCTATTTTCAAAAGGGACTGTATTCTAAATCATTAAAATATTATCTTCAAGCTGTAAAAATCTATAAAAATAGAAAGGCAGGTTCCAGTTTTCGAGAGATGTTTTACAAGATTGGTTTCTTGTATCATAAATTAGAACATGATTCACTTGCTATACATAATTATAAAAAAGCTTACCTTCATTTTGAACAAAATAACGAGCATGATAAAATCGCATTAATCTTACAGGAAATCGGTAAGATTTATGTTGACCGGCATGAATTTGAAATGGCATTTGATTATTATAAGAGGGCCCTCGAGTTAGCAGAAGAACTGCTTGATGAAAGAGCCATTGCTGGAACTAAATTTCAAATAGGTGGGTTATATACAGCAAGAGGTGAATTCAAGAAGGCTTTGGAACATTTTTTATCTGCCTTGGAAATTCACGAAAAAATTGGTGATAATACTCAAATAGCCTTGGATTACCAGGAAATAGCGAATGCATATTATCAAAGGAAAGAATATACAAAAGCGCTTGATAATGCCAAAAAAAGTTTGAAAATAAGCTTGGGAGATAGCTGCTATGAAATATGCTTTAATACAAGTCAATTAATTTACCGGATTAATGAGCATTACGGCCGGTTTCAAACAGCATTTTATTATCAAGAAATGTATAATTCATTTAAAGATACGTTATACAAGATTCAGAAACTACGCGGAATGCGAAGCTTAATGGCTGCTTACGAGCTTGAAAAAGCTGAGTTCAAAAATAAAATAACCCGTGTTGAAGAAAAAGAGAGTGAAAAACAACAAAAAATAATTATTATTGCAGGAATTGGATCCTTGGTTCTTTTTACACTGCTGGCATTGACATTATATTATTCTAACCTGCGTAAAAGAGAATCGAACCTCCAATTACAAGCTCTAAATTTACAAATTCAAATTAATAAAAGGAAAATAGAAACCCAGCAGTATGCACTACTGAATCAGGATAATATAATTGAAGAAAAAAATAATTATATAGCTGCTAGTATTTCTTATGCCAAAAATATTCAAAAAACTTTCTTACCAAATCATAAGGATTTAAATAAGTTTTTAAAAGATTATTTTATTTTCTACAAGCCAAAAGATATCGTGAGCGGGGATTTTTACTGGTATACCTTTCTCCCGGAAAACCAATTGATATTGGCTGCTGTAGATTGTGCCGGGCATAGTGTTTCCGGTGCATTCATGAGCATTATCGGTAGTGATCAGCTTGATCATTTAGTCAATTCAGATGGTATTCATGAGCCTGAAAAAATACTTTCTGCACTTGATTTTTCGATAAAAAGTAGCTTGAAACAGGATGAGGCTAACTACAACTATAGTATGGAAATGGCCATTTGTAAAATTGACCTGGATAATAAAAAATTGTTTTTTGCCGGGGCTAATAATCACCTAGTTTATATTCAAGATGACGAGTTAAAAATAATTAAAGGTGATCTAAAAGATATCGGGGGATACGGGCAAGAAATTCATTTTACTCGACATGAACTGGATATTTCCACTCCTACTAGGTTCTACTTGTTTTCTGATGGATACCAGGATCAATTTGGCGGCCCCAAGGGGAAAAAATTGATGAGAAAAAATATGTACGAATTATTATTAGCCAATCACAAGCAAGATATGGAAGATCAACTGGAAATATACACCAAGTTCATGGATAAGTGGATGAATGGACATGAACAAGTGGATGATATGTTAATTATCGGGTTTTCTTTAAAACCAGGATCCTCGAAAAGTTAATAACAGTTCGTATAACGGTAAATGAATTTATGTTTTTCTAAAAAGTCTTGTTTGATTTTTAATTATTAATTAGTTTCGCTGCTTGGAAACCGGTTATTAAACTTGGGGTTAAAAAATAAATTGAATTATGACATTTATAGAGATTGCGAAGAAAAGATATTCATGTAGGAATTACCAGGCAAAACCCGTGGAAAAAGAAGAACTGGTGAAGGTATTGGAAGCTGGAAGGATTGCTCCTTCAGCAACCAATGCACAACCCTGGGAATTTATCGTTGTGCAAGAGGAAAACCTACTCGACGAAATAAAATCCTGTTACCAGAAAGATTGGATCCTTTCAGCACCGGCCATTATTGTTATTTGTGGTAATCACCGGTTATCCTGGAAGAGAGAGGATGGAAAGGATCATTGTGATATAGACATTGCCATTGCTACAGATCATCTGACTATGGCTGCCACAGAATATGGACTGGCAACTTGCTGGGTATGTAAGTTTGATGCACCCAAATGTAAAAAACTTTTAAATCTCCCGGAGGAGATGGAACCCATGGTATTGTTACCTATTGGGTATCCTGTTGACAGTAAGGATATCAACCGGCATGATAGAGCCAGGAAACCTTTGGAAACCCTAGTCAAATGGAGATAGCCTGAACAATTAATTTTGATTCATGTTAATGTACTATTTTAACTTTTTGTGACTAACCTCATGATTTGAAGCTATAGCAAGGGGAGGTGAAATTTAGAGGGAGCAAACTGCCCCAAGTGGCAAAATTTTATTTGTATTTTATACTAAACTTATTCCAGATGAAGTATGATTTTGACCAAGTAATTGACCGGACCGGGACGCATTGTTTCAAGTATGATATCCGGGAAAAATATTTTGGTAAGAAAGATGTCATTCCCATGTGGGTTGCAGATATGGATATTAAGACACCAGGGTTTATCATGGATGCTATAAAAAAGCGTGCAGATCACCCTGTTTTTGGCTACACTTTTAAACCGGAAAGTTACTATCAATCGATTATAAATTGGTTAAAAAAACGGCACGGCTGGGAAATTAAACGTCCTTGGTTGGTGGATAATAACGGGGTTGTTCCTTCCCTGGATTTGCTTGTGCATGCTTTTACCAATCAAGGAGATAAAATAGTGGTGCAGCCTCCTGTCTATTTTCCTTTTTTTAGCACCATAGAAAACAAGGACCGGCAAATATTATACAATCCTTTGCAATTAAAAGATAATCAATATGTAATGGATTTAGATCATTTAAAAAAGCAAATTGATGAAAAGACAAAAATGATTTTTCTCTGCAGCCCTCATAATCCAGGTGGGAGGGTATGGTCTCGCAAAGAATTACAAAGCTTGATGGACATTTGTTTAGAAAATAATATTCTTGTCGTTTCCGATGAAATACATGCAGATTTGGTTTATAAAGAAAACAAGCATATACCCACGGCAACATTGAGCGAGGCCGCTGCTAAAAATTCAATCACGTGCATTTCTGCATCAAAAACATTTAATATTGCCGGATTTTCACTTTCCTCGGTTATAATTCCCCAAACAAAGCTACGTCAACAATTTAAAAAAGTAGTTGAAGCTTACCATGGAAGTTTGGGAAATATTTTTGGTGATGTTGCCACCGAAGCTGCTTTTAGTCTAGGGGAAGAATGGTTAGATCAATTGATGGTATACCTGGAAGAAAATAGGATGTTTGTGATGAATTATTTCAAAGACAACATTCCAGTGATTAAACCCATGTTTCCACAGGCTACCTATTTGGTATGGCTTGATTGCAGGAAAATGGGATTGGATAATGATGCATTAAGATCTTTCATGATCGAGGAAGCCGGTTTGGGGTTTAATCATGGACCTGTATTTCGTCATGGTGGCGAAGGTTTCCAACGTATGAATATCGGGTGTCCCAAGTCAATTTTAAAGGATGCATTAGAAGGCCTGCAAAAGGCACTCAAAAGAAATGGGTTTTTACCAAGATAGATTAAAGTAGGTCATACATAACGAAGGATTAAAAGCGTTCAATCCACCTAAGCCTTCTAATATTACTTCCTAACTTTATCGCAAGCACGAGTTCATGGGATCCATAGGTGTATTTACGAATCTTGTGTAAGGGATAGTCAAAGGAGTAACCAATGTAAAAGCTATTAATACTTGTTCCCAACAACATGATAATAGAACCGGTGGTTCTATAAGACAATCCCATCCAGTGCATTTCCTTGAAAAAAAGTTTCATGCTGAAATCTCCTTGAAAATTTAGTCGATCGGTTGTTTTGAGCAAGAAGGAAGGTTGAATACTTGTTTGATTGTTTAAATAATGGTAAAAACCACCATTTAAATAATAAGTTCGATAAATTTTATAGTCTCGAAGGGAAATATTTCCTATTTTAATCGATTCGAAAAGGTGTTGGGCTGAAAATCCACCAAAGAAAGAATTATTCAGTAAATAGATACCTATGCCAGCATCAGGAATTAAAGTTAGCTTTTGCAAATCTCCACCCAGCAAAAAAGGATCATCATTGTCATGAGGAAGTATGTTTTTTTCATTTATCCTTAGTTGAAACAAAGATCCTGATAAACCAAGAGAAAGTTGTGTTTTTCTCAAGTTAATGTGGTAAGCATATGACATTTGTAATCCTGTTTTTGAAATGATACCGTTTTGGTCATTCAAAATAGATCCCGCCATACCTATTCGGCCAGTAGAACCAGGGTTAAAAGAGGTTCTATTGTTTTTTCTTTTTATGGAATAACCTTTTTTCAAAAACCTGGTTTGAAATGCAAGGGATTGATTATTAGGTGCATTTTTTAGCCCTATCCATTCTTTTCGTGTGGTGAGATTAAAAAGTGTATAGCCATTTGCTCCAGCAGAGGCTGGGTTGATAAGGAAAGAATTCATCATGTATTGACTATATATGGGAACTTGCTGTGTCCAAGAATTTTTAAAAGACAACAAGAATAATAATACACACGATATGTATTGAATTTTTCTCATAAATTACTTCCCATATAGTATGGTTATATTACCAATTACAGGGCTGCTGCTGTATTTTTTAAGGTCAATCACGTAGTGATAACTATCTACTGGCAATTTTTTACCATTTTGGCTCCCATCCCATTGTTGGTTATATCCCGGGTCTGAAACAAAAACTAACTGACCCCACCGGTCATAAACTTCAATTACAGCATCGGGGTAAAGGTACATGTTATCAATTTCCCATGTGTCGTTACTACCATCTCCATTGGGTGTAAAAACATTAGGTATAAAAAGACAATGTTTCCTGGTAGAAACTAATGGTATGGCATCTTTCTTTTGACATCCATTTTCATCTGTAATGGTAACCTCGTATTTCCCTTCATGTAAATCAACCTGGATCGGGGTGGTGCTATAATCAGACCATTCATAATAATAAGGAGCAATCCCGCCTTCCACTCCAATTTCTATGGTTCCGTCATTGATACCGGGACATAATGGGGGCTGAATGGTGTAATTAATTTTCATTTCGGGTGGATCATTCATGATGATGGTCGTATCAAATACACAGGAGTTAGCATCAATTACCCGGACATTATAGGTGCCACTGGTCAATGATAGGGCTGTTTTTTCCGTTTGGCCATCTTGCCATTGGTAAGAATAGGGAGAGGTACCACCCGAACTAAAAATTTCGATTAGGCCATCATTGCCATTGTGACAACTGGGGATTTTCATACTCCATTCAGCGGTTACAGAGGTTGGTTCTGTTATTTCAATAATGGTATCGTCGCGGCAAAATTTTTCATCTACGGCGATGACCTGGTAGGTGCTGGCTGGCAATCCCGATATAAATCCGGAGGTTTCATCCAAGGTATCTGTTCCTTGAATATAGGTAAATGTTTTGTTGCCAGATCCTCCAAGGGCAATTGATTTAATAGCCCCATCACTATTTCCTGCACAGGAAATTGCTTGCCCGTTATATTGCATGACTGGTTCCGAAAAAATTACTAGTGGTTCGGGTTCTCTCACTTCTACTGAATCTAAATGATAACAATTATTGGTATCTTTAATGCTAATGGCATACCATCCCGGGCTCAAATTTTCTAGTTGACGACCGGTATATCCATCAAGCCAGGAGTATTCATAACCCGGTGTGCCCCCGGAAATAGATATTTGAATACTTCCATCTTGGGTAGATTTGCAACTGGTATTTTCCACGACAAAATTTGGTGATAATTCAACAGGTTCCTTCAAGAGTATTGTTATAGAATCTTCGCAAAAATTCTTGGCGCCGGTATTGACCTTTAGTGTATATGCACCAGCCTGTAAATTGCTTATGAAATTAGTGTCAGCAGTCGAGAAATCATTTCCAGTCCAATAATAATTATAAAGATTTGTATCTCCACCGGAAACAGTAACCGATATTTGCCCGTTGCTTTCACCATGGCATCGTATTTCATTGCCACCCATATATGTTGGTGATGAATATGATATAGTTATTGAATCTGGTTGGTTAAGGACAAATGTCCAGGAGGAATCGCAAGTATTTTCATGATAACTTACCCTTAAATGATAAGTGCCGGCCGATATGGAAAATTGGTTTAAGCTACTAGGATTTATCCCTGTCCCATCAAGGGAGGTCCAATTATATTCCAAGGAACCAGATCCACCGGTAATGTTTATATCTTTTATAAAACCATCTGTTAACCCGTGACAGGAAACATTGTACCCATTGTATAAAGATATATTGGTATCAAGTAGCTCCAAGTTACCAGGTTTTCTCAAGATAAATTCTAAGGTATCAAAGCATGCTTTATTTCCATATTTCGTTGAATCATGAACAATGACAGAATATGTTCCTGCCGATAGACCTAATTGGTTTGGTGAATTATTTTGTATCCCCCAACCATCTAGGGTTGACCATGAATAAAAATAATTGGAATGTCCACCGTTGACGTTTAAATCTATAGTTCCGTTTTGTTCATTGTGGCATCTTATTTCATAATCATTGTAATACTTAGAAGTAGTAGAATTCACGAGTAAAGGATCAGGTTCATTCATAGTGAAGGTTATTAATTCACTTTTACATCCAAGGGTATCTGTAATAACCAGGTTATATGTTCCTGCTTCTAAATTAAAAATATGTCTTAGAGTGTCCGAGAATCCCCCGGGACCAGTCCATTCATATTCAAAATCATCGGGATTTCCATGCCCGTATAAGATCGGGTTCACAATAATGAACCCATCATCATATCCATGGCAACTGATATGTATATCTTTTGATTCGTTGTTGTACAAGGATGGAACCAAGGTGGCATTGATTGGGTCGTTAGAAAGTACTACACTTCCTTGATTTTCACAAGAATTGGTGTCTTTCACGAACACGGTATAAAATCCTTGGTAAAGATTTGAAATATCTTTTTCCATGGAAGTGAAATTGTTTGACCCGATCCATTTATACGTGTAAGGATACTGGTAACTTCCTCCTGAAACTTCCAAATCAATCGCCCCTATGGAAGTTCCATGACATCCGTTATTAACTATAGTTAAAGTTAAATCTATTGGGTCGGGTTCTGTAAGTTCGATGGTATCCTTTTCCATGCATCCCAAATCATCTTGCACGGAAACATTATAAGTGCCGGGGCCAAGGTTCGATATATTTTTGGTTACATCTCCAGTAGACCAAGAATATTTGTAACCTGTCGAAGCATATCCTCCTTTTACATCTAAGCTGATTTCTCCATCGAAACTATTTTTACAAGATATGTTTGTTCCTCCAAAAACTGTGTCACTTGATGCATTTACCCGGATAGTAGGAGCAATGGTGATGGTTGCAGTATCGGGTGTTCCCGTGCAGACCTCGTTATTGCTTTCATCTACCGTGTAAGGTGAAACGACAAAATATGCATTTTGAAGAAGGGTATCGGCATTTGACAAACTATCAATAATCTGGTAAGATACTGGTAGGTTATTAGTGCTTCCGCCGGCAAACACTTCTAAACCCGGATCGGTAAAAACGGAATATCGTTGCCTGGCATTGTTGGCTGTTACAAAAGGAATTCCTATATCAATTGCTGAAGTGGAAAAATTGCATAAAGTATCATAGATAGGCAAAATATGCGAAACTAGGTTAGGTTCCACCCACACGCCTAAGGTGGTGTCTTTTTGAGCACAGGTATACGCGAAAGGGGTAACCTCGTATAACAAAATTTGTGCAGTGTCAGAGGAATTGGTTAAAGTATGATTGATAATTGCGGGAGAAGAATGGGCATTTTCTATCCATCCCGATATACTTGAAGGGCTGGTGACCCTCCATTGGAAACTTGCAGAAGAAAGGTTAGAAGATAACCGGAAATCCGGGGAGGTATTGTTACAAATTGTATCAATGGTGTGTGAATAATAAAATTCGGGGATCTTTTCATATTCTACATTTACCAATGATTCACAAGTTGCTTCATTGCCACTGGCATCAATTACCTTGAACTGAACTGTATTCAGGCCGATATCGTGGCATGTAAATTCGGTTTTATCCAAAGACAGTGAGCTGATTGAACAATTATCGTAACTACCGTTATCGACATCACCAGGTAATAAATTGGCTTTCCCGCTTGCAGTATCCAGTTGCAGGGAAATATTTTGGCAAATGGCTATTGGGGCCAGGGTGTCTAAAATTAAAACATTGGATACGCAAGATCCCTGGTTTCCATTTACATCCCAAGCGTCTAATGTTACTTCTTGTATAGCATTTAAATCTAGGCAATTAAAAGTAGATTTGCTAATGGACATTTTGTTGATGCCACAATTGTCCCAACTACCATTATCGAGGTAACTGCTATCGATAGTTAAAGTAGCAGGTTCGTTTAAATACAATACAGTATCCTTGCATAAAACAATAGGGGTAATAGTGTCTTGCACGGTTATTATAGCCTCGCAGGAACTCGAGTTGGCATGGAGATCCGTGACAGTTAATACAACCTTATTCATTCCCACATGACTACAATCAAAATTTGATTGATCCAAGGTAATGTCGGCAATTCCGCAGGCATCTTGGGAACCGGCATCAATAAATGAAGGGTTTATTGTAAAAAGACCATCAGGATCCAAGAAAATAGTAGTATCCTTGCATAAAGTGGTAGGTTTTAGGGTATCTAAAATGGTTACATTTACATTGCAGGATGAATTATTTCCATTGAAATCGTTGACTTGCATTTGAATTACATTATTGCCAACATGACTACAATCAAAATTAGTTTGGCTCACTTGCATGTTAGATATGCCGCATTCATCAAAGGAACCATTATCAATAAATGAACTGTCAATTATGATATATCCATCCTTGTTGAGGTAAATGGTTGTATCCTTGCAGGATATGCGAGGGTCTAACGTGTCCTTGACATAAACAGTAACCGTGCATGAACTATTATTGCCATATGCGTCATAGACTGCCAGGGTTACATTATTATTAGATTCCACATGGCTACAATCAAATTTTGCCAGGGTCAAAGCCATGGAATCAAGGTCGCATGGATCAAAAGAGCCTACATCAATATACGAGCTATCGATGCTAAATACACCGGTGGGATCGAGGTAGATTGTCGTGTCGGTACAAAGCACAACTGGTTTGATCGTATCTATCACCCTCACGTTTGATTGGCAAGTATTTACATTTCCATGGGAATCAGTGACATCAAGGTAAATATTGTTTTCACCAACAGAACTACAATCAAAAGAAGTCTTGCTTAAAACCAAGGATGAAATTCCACATGCATCTTTCGAATCATCGTTTATAAAAGTTTGGTCGATGATGTACTTGCCATCGGTGTCGAGGTAAACAATAGTATCTTTACAGGTGGCCTGGGGGCTGATGGTATCTTTTACGAGGACATTTGACTGGCAAGAATTATCATTGTTGTTCATATCTATGATATTCATGTTAATCGTGTTTATTCCCGTGGAACTACAATCAAATTTAGTTTGAGACAAGCTCATGGACATGATGGAGCAACCATCAAAAGATCCATTATCAATAAAAGAACTATCAATTTCAAAAAGGCCATCCTTGTCTAAATATACCGTGGTATCCTTGCACAATGCCACTGGAGAAATGGTATCTCTCACGTAAATATTACTTAGGCAAGTACTTGATTTATTACTGATATCAAAAAGCTCCACGGTAATCATGTTATTGCCCACGTTATCACATCTAAAGGTATCCTTGGAAAGGCTAAAATAATTGATGCCGCAATCATCGGTACTTCCAGCATCAATGTAGGTGGAATCAATAATAACTATTCCAGTTTCATCCAGGTAAACAGTAGTATCTTTGCATGAGGATATGGGAGGATTAATATCTGCACAAATTTCAGCTTTCCATCCCGGGTAAGAATTTAAACTATTGGAAATGAAACGGAAAGTAATACAGGTGTCAAAAGATAAAAACCTAATGGGTACAGTGGGATTGCCCGATAAAGGGCTTTGAATAAATTCCGGTGAAAAAATGGATGCCCCATCATAAACTTTTAATGTATCCGTATTTTCCGAGGCATATTGTTGAAAAGTGATGGATAACGAGGATGCTGCGCAGGAACAAAATGTAATGGTATAGTCTTCATCATTAGAATAATTCGATATTTCCCCGCCACTATCTAAAAACAAATCATTGCAAGTATAAATAGTATCACCATCAAGGAAACCATTATTGATATAAAGTTGGCCATTAGCTTTAATGAATGCCAACAACATCAATACAAGGAATAGAGTTTCCTTGGGAAAGAACCTGTTTATATAGTTTTTATGGGGTTTCAATTTTTTTTTTGTTTTTTCATAAGGGCAGGTTTTCCCATTTATAAAATTAAAAAAAAATATTGGAAATGTTTGATTAATAGGATAAAAATTATGGATTATTAAAAGGAGACATGAAGCCCGCTATACGAAGTGTTATTATTCAATTAACCAGGATATATTTTCTTAAAATATTCAGCCAACATCATTCAAGAATATTTTTATTCAAAAAAAATAAAAAGTAAAATAATAAAGGAATTTTTTCAAATATTTTGGTAACCCTTAATCTAATAAGGTAATCCAGCACGAGCACTTAGTTAAAAACTTCTTTTAGCACGGTGACCGAGTTTAATTTTTTCATGTTTTGAAAATGAAAATGATAATAACGGATCAATTTTTCAAGAAATAGGATCCTTTCGGAAGAAGTATTAAAAACGGGTTCGGAAAAGGAAATTTTTCCTGATAAAATGTAACTGAAGGTTTTTGTTTCATTTTCATTAAAGTAATGGGTATGGGGAGGTATAACAGGTTCAAATAGTCCCGTTAGAAGATCAAAAAATTTATTTTCTTGTGAAAAATTATTTTCCGGTATAAACCCGGCGTACTTGAGATATTGGATCAAGAAGTGAAGGTGGAAATTATTCACGTTATTTTTGAGTTTATCAAACGAAATAAGCATCGTTTCGAGGAAACAAAACAAATTTTCATCAGGTTCTTGTTCAGGTAATGTTTTGTATAAAATTTCCGCGATAAATTGGACAATAGATGTTTTAACGATATCAAAAGGAATAGAAAAATAAGGTTCAAAAGGTTTTATTTCTTTAACGCGTTGTAGTTCCCTTTTGTCTTTATGATAAACTTCCATGTCAAGGAGGTACAAGCACTGGAGAAGATTTGCTTTATTGGATGATTTTTTACTTCGTGTCCCCTGGATAAGATAAGCTTGTTTACCGAAAGCTCGTGTATACAGGTAAGCTATAATGCTCGTTTCGGCATACTTTATATGGTGAAGGACGATACCCCTTGTTTTGTGCAACATGGTTCAGATGGATTGTTCCTGTTCAAGTATCGTAAAGTTAAGTTTTTTTTGGAAAAAATGATATTAAAATAAGGTTCGTTTCAAAAGAAATCCATTCAGTCAAAATCATTTTTTCAATCATTATATTGACAAAAGCTTTTTATTTTGGACCAGCCAGGACACAAGCTTTTTTTATTCTTTTTAAATCTCCTTTCATGTTAAACATTTCTGCAAAAACTAGGTAAATACCGGGCTTAGCTAGATACCCTTGCATGTTTTTTCCATTCCAATAAAATTCATTTTCTAAACCGGCCAATATATTTTCTGCCAATGTTGCTACCTTTCTCCCGGAAGCATCATATACTGCCAGGTTGATTGTATAACCCGGGTTTCCCGGGGAAATCTTGATGGAAAGATTATCATGATTCCCATCATTACCAGGAGAAAAAACTTCAGGTTCTATTTTTATGATATTGCTTGTTTGGTTAGTAGATTCCGTTTTTTGTGAATTTTCATATCCCGGTGTTCCGTAACCACAGCTAAAAGATGCTGAATGCCAATTATCCTTGTCCATCGAAGATTTTGAAAAACT
>CAZOSQ010000052.1:0-12982 GCA_964582245.1 uncultured Bacteroidales bacterium
ATGGATTATATAAAAAAATAAATTAGAAAAAAATGGCTAACTAAACGACATTGATACTTAATTTATGGTTCTACCCTATTTTAATGGATAATAACCCTCACCCTGTATAGACGTAAGATGTAAGATTTAAGCTTTAAGATGTAAGAATTTCCTACGCCTTACCCCCAACCTCCTAAAGGGGGAGTCCTGCCCTCGCTGCTGTGAGACAAGGATTTATGCTCTCCTTTACCTTTAAACTTTTTCCTTTTGCCTTTTACCCAATACCCCTATACCTTTACACCATATGCCCTATAAGTACCTAATTTATTAACATGAATTAGGCTCACAAATAACTCCTGAACCTATTAACTCATCACCTTTATACCATGCGGCAAATTGGCCGGGTGTCACACCTTTCTGGGGATTATCAAATATTATGTAAAGGCCTTCTGCGCACTTTATTAATTCACATTCCTGCAAGGGCTGTCTATACCTGATTCTAGCTCTCATAAGAGATTTTTCACCTGTTTCCAGGGATAAATCCGACCGGATCCAATGAATTTCATCATTTGGTATAAATAATCCTTTCCTGTATAATCCCGGGTGATCATCACCTTGCCCCACGTAAACTATGTTGTGTTCGATATCTGTATCAATCACGTAAAGGGGTTTTAGGGTTCCTCCTACATTCAAACCCTTTCTTTGCCCAATGGTAAAAAAATGAGCCCCCTGGTGGTTACCAACATTTCTCCCGTCCAATCTTGCATAATTATATTTTCCCGCCACAGCAGGAAAACCAGTTTTACCTTCCATGGTATATTTCTCATAATTAACGGGTATTTCAATTATTTCACCTTGCTTGGCTGCCAGTTTTTGTTGTAAAAAAACAGGCAAATCCACCTTTCCAACAAAACATATTCCCTGGGAATCCTTTTTGTTTGCAGTTACCAATCCATTTTCTTCCGCTATCTTCCTTACTTCATCTTTTTGGAGATGACCTATTGGAAACATAGCCGTTTTTAATTGTTCCTGGCTCAATTGACACAAGAAATAACTTTGATCTTTATTCTTATCTATTCCGGCAAGAAGCCTGTAAACCTCTTGACCTTCTACCAAAATTTCATCTTTCCGGCAATAATGACCTGTGGCGATATAATCAGCACCTAATTCTTCCGCGGCTTTCGCAAATAAATCAAATTTGATTTCCCTATTACAAAGCACATCGGGGTTGGGAGTCCTTCCCTTGCCATATTCACTAAACATATAATCCACGACCCTTTTCCGGTACTGTTCACTAAAATCAACTGTATGAAAAGGAATATCCAGTTTTCGAGCAACGAGCCGGGCAAAAATGACATCATCCTCCCAAGGACAATCACCATTTAAAGTCCCTTCCGTATCATGCCAGTTTATCATGAATAAAGCAATTACTTCATATCCTTGCTCTTTCAAAAGATAAGCCGCCACACTAGAGTCTACGCCTCCTGATATACCCACTACTACTTTTTTCATTATTCTCTTTAAAAAACTTTTATTACCAAGGAGAGTAACCGGAATAATTTGTTGATTTTAGAAATAACCTACTCATTAACTTCTTCAAAATAATCTTCAATCATGGATAACAATTTCTTTTTATCAATGGGTTTTGTTATAAAACCATCACATCCAGCCTGTTTGCATTTTTCCTCATCTTCAGGAAAAGCATTTGCAGTTTGAGCAATGATAGGCACTTCAGTAATGCCCTTTATTTCCTTCGTAGCAAAATATCCATCCACGTCTGGTAATTGAATATCCATGAGTACCAGGTCAATGTCAGAATTCACCATGAACATTTCAATTGCTTTCCTACCATTATCTACCCAGTAAAGTTTTGCATTCGTCTTTGAAAGTATATTTCGAAAATACTCGTAACTGGCATAATTATCCTCCACGATTAATATGGATTTATCCGACCAGTTATATACCTTAATATCTTCTTTTTCAATTTGCGGGGCAACTTCTTGTTCCTCAACCGGCACATAAGGAATGGTAAAATAAAAGGAAGTGCCTTTTCCTACTTCTGAATCCACCCATATCTTGCCACCCATTAATTCAACATATGCCTTACAAATCGTGAGACCCAGGCCAGTCCCACCAAATCTCCTGGTAAGCGACTCATCTTCCTGCCTGAACCGTTCAAAAATTATATTCGCATTTTCCTTGGAAATACCTTTTCCCGTGTCTTTAATAAAAAACTTAATAATCCCGCCATTTACTTCATAACCAAATTCAACCCATCCTTTTTGGGTGAATTTGAAGGAATTATCCAATATATTGGTCAAAACCTGTTGCAATTTCATTGAATCCGCGGATATAAAGTCTTTCCCATCAGGCAATTCTTTAAACACCCTAAAATTAACTTCGGTTTTATTCTCCTCGTTTTTCTTATTATAGAAAAATTTATAAATATCATTAATGACATCGTTAAGAGCTATTTTATTCAAGCTAATAGCTGCTTGTTTGGTATCAATTTTTGAAATATCTATGATATCATTGATGATCTTCAACAATAGGTTTCCCCGATTCTTAATAATATCCAGGTATTTCTCTTTTTCTTCCTGTAACAGGTCATTTTCTCGAAGTAACTCGGCGAATCCCATTATTCCATTCATGGGAGTGCGAATCTCATGTGACATGTTAGCCAAAAAAACAGATTTCAATCGATCATTTTCTATTGCCTTTTCTTTGGATTCCTTTAATTCGGCATTTATCCTGTTTAGTTCATCGTTCTTTTCTTGGAATTTTTTGTTTAACTCTATGTATTCCTCGTTTTGTCTTTCTATTCTTCTTTCATAATCCTTCTGCTCAGTTACATCAACAATGAAACCTAGTAGAAAATGTTCTTTTAACTCTTGAGAATAAAAATAGGTTTTTTTAAATATCACGTCATGATAAGTTCCATCAGCATGCAAGACCTTCGTTTCATAAACTTGTTTTTCCTTGCTTTGCATTAATTCAAGATCAGCTTTATAATACTCTTCAGCTAAATCAGGTGTTGTTATTTCTCGGACTGTTTTTCCAATGATCATATCCCTGGGTTTACCGATGAATTCAGCAAATGCTTTATTACATCCAAGGTAAATACCTTGGTCATCCTTGTAAAAAACAGGGTACGGAATATTTTCAATCAACGAGGTGTAAAAATCTGTTTCCTTTTTTAACCTCTTTTCTAAATCGCCAATTTTCCTCTTTAATTCTCTTACATTTTTACTATCAAGCATATATTCTTGTAAAATTTTACTTCAAAGTTATCTAAAAAAATAGACTATCTAAATTTTTATTGCTTTTATTTGCCCATTCCCATGTTTATCTAAATAGCCCAAAATCTTTTATAAAACATCCATGTATTGCATACATAAACAAACTGTTAATATTAATCAATCAACAAGGATGCTCCATCATACCATTGAAAATTAATTTTATTATGGTGAAATAAAGTCTAAAAGAAGACCTGCATTTAATAAATGATTAAAATGGAAAAGCATCATCAGGAGTTCCTGGCGGTTCCAATTTTTCTATTTCCGGTTTTACAGCTTCCTGGTGAATAAAATTCGATTCCACGTATATAGCCTTATATGGACTTACCGGACAAGCATATTCACAAGCACCACATCCAATACAAATATCCTCCCTAGTTTCGGGGAGGGTTAAAATGTTTTCATAAGGCACCATTTTTACCGCTTGTGTAGGACAATGTTCCGAGCAAGATCCGCAAGCTGTTTTATTTGTATATACTACGCAATTTTGAAGTAAAAATTTTACTTTTCCTACCTGCGTAACCTTTTTTTCTTCCCGGGATATAGGTAAAATAGCACCGGTTGGACAAACTTCCGAGCAAAGTGTACAAGTATAATTACAATATGAAACATGAAAATTCATGAAGGGTACTTGCATGCCTGTAAAACCATATTCCAGGAAAGAGGGTTTTAAAACTTGTGAAGGACAAACCGACACGCATAATTGACAGGCTGTACATGTATTCTTCATATGAGTTACCCCTAAAGAACCCGGGGGAGTTACGGGGTATTTTACCTGGTAAGGAATTGGCGTTGCGTTTTTACCGTTGTTTGAAGTACTACCTGTACCCGTTAAATTTCTTATTCCACCAGCATATCCCCTGGTATGAAACAAATTAAAAATTCCACCCATGGTAATGAAATATAATACTCCCCGTGTTAAAAACTCTCTCTTGGAAAAATCGGCATGCAAGTGACTTACTCTTTTAGCTGATTTTTTTAACCAACTGCTTCTGTATCGAATGTCACCACTGTCACAAGATTTTAAACAATTATAACATCCCACGCAACGTGTCATATCCACGTGTTGATTTTTCACATCAATACACTCGGCTTTGCAGGTTATCGCACATTTCCCACAATGAGTGCAATTATTTTTGTCTATTTGAATTTTAAAAAAAGAATATTTGGATAATAAACCCAGTAATGCACCCACTGGACAAACACTGTTACAATATAAACGCCCTCTCCTAATGGATAATACCAATAAGATCGTTATCATTATCAATGGAAAAATTAATACCATGATATTTACCGGGGTCAAATCAACCTGGTATAAAGTGTATATTCTCCAATTTTCCAAGCCGGAAGCCAAAAAATTATTTCCTACCGTGATGACAGGTCTGAATAATTCGGAAGAAATTCTCCCGAAATTACTGTAAGGATCCAATAGGTTTAAAGCAAAAAAACTTCCGAAAAAAAGAGTTATCAGGACGATTCCAAATATTCCATACCATATTATTTTATTGGGCTTACGATAACGAAATTTTCTTTTCTTCCTGCTCTTGAATTTTCCTGAAATAAATATAAAAACATCCTGTAAAATCCCCAGGGGACATAAAAAAGAACAATAAGAACGTCCGAATGATAATGTTAAGACTAGGACAAAAAGAAATCCGATTGAAGAAATAGAAACTACTTGCAAAAACTTTATTAATGAAGGGATGAATTGTAAATATAGTACTAAGTTGGTTGTTTGTGCATCAACATTAGAGTATATATCAATAAATAAGTAACTTGTAGCCAAAAGGACAAAGATGGATATAAGTATCCTGGATAATTTAAGATGCTTCTGCATTACATCACTATTCTTTTAATATTTAAAGTGGATAAATCTTTCTGTCCCACCCCTAAATCTGCGGCAGCTTGTATGTAACCAACATCACCGGGTTCCATGCCAAATAATTTGACAGCAGCTACATCAACAGCCAGTATATCGGTCGATATTATCAATGATTTCATTTTCATAACATCTTCAACAGAACGTCCTTGTGGGCCATTTTTCTTCATGACCTTATATGCATCCACTACATTCAAGGTAGGTTTTCTGAAAGAGGCGTAGTCAGCAATACATTGATGAAGGTTGTTGGCATGCCAATATCTACGATCTAGTACAATACCCATGAGGTTTTTCATTGCAATGGTTAATGTTGCTCCCCCATGGTTCTTTAAAACCGGCACATTAATAAAAACATCTGCCTCCTGGATTAATTCATGTTCTTTAACTTTTTTCAAGATTACTCCCCTGGGTATATCCACTTCATGGTAGTAACTGTCGGCATTTCCAGGTACAACCTTACCACCATTTTCTTTTGCGGCCTTTTCTATTCCGCTATTCTGGTAAGCTTTCTGCCATGTATCACAGGTGTGATCAAACACGTAAACTATTTTTGCCCCAGCATCTATACAATGTTTCACGATTCTTCCCACCAACAATGGATTCGTGTTTGCAGCTCTTTCAGGTGCCGCATCCCATCCTATGTTAGGTTTTACAACCACGGTTTGATTTGGCTTCACGTACTGGCGCATACCTCCTAAAGCAGCTATCGCCTTATCAAACATAGCCGCAGGTTCACCGTTTTTAACGGCAACAAGGTCGTAAACACTTGATCTATTCATTGCTGAAATTAAACCTGAAGGTGCTAGACCTACTGCCATCCCGGTTAAAAATCCTTTCTGTATAAATTCTCTTCTTTTCATCCCGATTGAATATTAGTTGATAAACGAAAATAATAAAAATAAGTTTTATTTTAAAGTTTAGGGCAGTTTCTATTCCAAGAAAACCCGGGACAATGTAAAAATTTATTAACTTTGAAAATTTTGATTACATTGGATTTATGAATATACTCTATTATAATTGCTTTTCCGGAATCAGCGGGGATATGCACCTGGCGGCTATGATTGATTTGGGCGTACCCGTGGAATATATAGAAAAAGAATTATCTAATTTGCCATTAGGGGGATATAACCTGGAAGTTCAAGAAGCATTACAAAATGGCATCAATGGCACACGTGTCAATGTCCGGCTACATCAACAAGAACATCATCATCGAACTTTCAAGGTTATAAAAGATATGATTACAAGCAGTTCATTAAGTGATACTGTCAAACAATTATCTATAAATATATTTTTAAAAATTGCTAAAGCCGAGGCAAAAATTCATGGGAAGACTATAAATGAAGTTCATTTCCATGAAGTTGGGGCTATCGATTCTATTGTGGATATTGTTGGAGCTGCAATTTGTATTGACTATTTAAAACCAGGTAAAATTATTTGTTCACCCGTTGAGTTGGGTAGTGGATTTGCACGATGTGCCCATGGAAATTATCCTGTTCCTGCTCCAGCCACTGCTGAAATCCTGGAGGATATTCCTGTATCAACAGGAAATCAACCTTTTGAAGCAACCACTCCTACTGGAGCTGCTATAATAGCTACCGTGGTAAACAAATTTTCAGACCAAAATAATTTTACAATTAAAAAAACTGCATATGGAATTGGTCATAAAAAAGGGGAAATCCCTAATGTTTTAAGAATCCTATCCGGTGAATCGTTCCAGGAGTCTAATACTATTAAATCTAAATTAGTTACGGAAGATGTTAATACAACTGGATCACCCAATCATTTATTGATAGAATGCAATATTGATGATATGCCACCGGAAACCATTGCTTTCGTAATGGATAGATTACTGGAAGAAGGGGCTGATGATGTTTTTATAACTCCAATCATCATGAAAAAATCCAGGAATGGTTCTAAAATAAGTATATTGTGCAATGAACAAGTGCATCAAGGTTTAGTAGAACTTGTATTTCGGGAAACTTCCACATTTGGAATCAGGTCTTTTCCAGTTAAAAAAACTATTTTAAAAAGAGA
This sequence comes from uncultured Bacteroidales bacterium, assembly GCA_964582245.1. GTDB lineage: Bacteria > Bacteroidota > Bacteroidia > Bacteroidales > CAZOSQ01 > CAZOSQ01. The sequence goes on from CAZOSQ010000052.1 coordinate 7,189, forward strand.
CATCAAACATATAGAAACCAAATACGGCAAAGTTCGAGTAAAAATCGGTTATTCAGGTAATCAAGCTATAAAACACAAGGCAGAATACGATGATTGTATGGAACTAGCACGAAAATTTAATGTCCCCTTGAAAGACATATACCGGGAGGTAGAAAAAATTCTCATCTCAAAATTTTAATGATAAAATATGTACGCTGACGAGATTAAAGAAATACTAGACAAGCTAAAGCAAGATCAAATAACAAAAGAGGAGGCTTTTGAAAAATTAAAAGAACTCCCTTACGGTGATTTGGGTCACACGAAAATAGACCATCATAGGCAAATACGAACCGGTTATCCCGAGGTTATCTTTTGCCAAGGAAAAACAGTCGAGCAAGTACATGCCATTGTAGAACACATGCTTGGAAACAATGAAAATATTTTATGTACCAGGGCTACAAAAGATATGTATGCTGCTGTCACCCCTCTTCACCCGAACATTTCTTACCACCCCTTGGCAAAGACTATCACGGTGAAACAAAAGGAACTATCACCTCAACCGGGTACTTATATATCCATTGTCACGGCAGGTACAACAGATATACCCGTGGCAGAAGAAGCTGCTATTACAGCCGAATTTTTTGGCAACAAGGTAGAACGTTTTTATGACGTGGGAGTCGCGGGTATCCACAGGTTACATGGAAACATCAAGAAAATAGGTGAAGCAAGGGTCATAATTGTGATTGCCGGAATGGAAGGGGCGCTTCCGAGCGTGGTAGGAGGACTGGTTGATAAACCCGTGATAGCAGTTCCTACCAGCGTGGGATATGGAGCGAGTTTTAACGGGTTAGCAGCACTTTTAGGAATGTTGAATAGTTGTGCCAGTGGCTTAAGCGTGGTCAATATTGATAATGGATTTGGTGCGGGTTATCTGGCTAGTATGATCAATAAATTATAAAAAAGTACCAAGGATAATGAATGCCTTCCTGCCTGTAACTTATCTTGGATCCATTCAATATTACACGAAATTCCTTACACATGACACTGTTTGGATAGAAGCCCAAGAAAATTATAATAAACAAACCTACCGTAACAGGTGTGATATATATAGTGCAAACGGGAGAATGCCACTCGTGGTTCCTGTCAAAAAAGGACCCACATTAAAAATACCCATCCGCGAGGTGGAAATTGACTACGATACCCGGTGGCAAAAAATACACCTTAAGTCAATTGAATCTGCTTATAAAAATTCTCCTTTTTACGATTTTTACTTGGACGATTTTTTACCCGTTTTGACCAAAAAACAAAAATACCTCTGGGATTTTAACCTGGAACTGATGCTTATTATTTTCAAACAACTAGATATAAAACCCCAAGTTAAATTTACCAGTATATACATTTCCAATAAAGAATTAAAAGAAGGTCATGATTATAGGGAAATTATTCACCCCAAGAAAAGATGCCAAAAACCTGACCCATTTTTTAATCCAGTACCTTACACACAAGTATTTGATGAAAAGTTTGGGTTTATTCCAAATCTCAGCATTATCGATGTTATATTTAATGAAGGTCCAACCGCTTTAGAAGTATTAAAAAAAAGCATACGGCCTTGATCCCGCGAGAAAAACATGATTTTTATTTATCATTATCTAAGATCCTTCTCTTTTTTTTTGAAGTTAATCAACTATTATCATTTACATGTATCAACAAAACTTCCCGGCTATCCTTTTGTACCTTGAAACGATCATCAATTCTATGTCCCACGATCCAAATAATATTTGTTTCTTCACCACTGCATAATAGCCATGCCCGTTGCTTACCGGGTAAGGAAAATTTCTGATCCACGAAAAAATCACTTATTTTTTTCTTGTTCCGCATACCAAGAGGCTGAAAAACATCACCTTCTCTCCATTTGCGAAGGATCAAGGGAAATTTAATCTTATCAAAATCAAATTGTCCTACCATGGAATCTTGCAAAATTCGGTAATCCCTCCCGGAAACTAGGTGAAAATCCATATGTAAGGGCTCCTTAATTTGCCCTGGTAACTCTTTATATATATAAACTTCATTTTCTTTGTTTTCCAAGGGAATAATTAATAATTGACCCCGGTCTTTCACGAGTTCATGGGACGATGAATAAAACTTTTTGCCCGCCCTCGAATGCAAAGAAGAAATTATATCCTTCATCATGCAGGGAGAAAAATGATAATCTTGTAAAATTTCAAAAAGTAAGGATCTATATCCCGGTAATTTTTCTAACTCATCAATTTTTATGACCAATTCATGCTGCTGATCAATAACTAATTTTTTCTTCCAATGGTTAACAAATGTATCATATACCCTTTCCACATCATTCAGTTTTTCTATCGTATCAAGGGCATTTCCAATAAAACCAGGGTTTAATTCTTCAAAGAGAGGGATCATTTTATGCCTTATTTTATTCCTCTTATATTTCGTGGAAACATTGCTAACATCTTCCCTGTATAAAATGCCATTTTCTTTAACATAATTCTCAATTTCTTTCCTACCGGCAAACAACAAGGGACGAACAATGCTTTCTTTCTTAGCTTTAATACCGGTTAGTCCCCGTATTCCCGTGCCTCTTGCCAAATTTACAAGAAAAGTCTCCACCGAATCATTTTGATTATGTCCAATGGCTATGTAATTAAATTTATTTTGAATCCTAATCTTTTCCAACCAATCATATCGCAATTCCCTTGCAGCCATTTGAATGCTAATTCCCTTCTCTCTACCATATCTGCTTGTATCAAAAGAGGTTGAATAAAAGGGAATCTTAAAATTTAAAGCCGTCTCTTCGACAAATTTTTCATCTAAATCAGAGTCTTTTCCCCTTAATTTGAAATTACAATGGGCTAAACCTACTTGGAAACCAGAATCTTTAAGTAAATGAAAAAGCACCATTGAATCAATACCACCGCTAACAGCTACTAGTATTTTATCTTTCGCGGTACTTAACCCAAGGCTAATTGTATGTTGAAAAAACTTTTCTTTCACCTTACAAAAATAAAAAAACCTGGTGATTACATGAACCACCAGGTTTTATTTTCATAACCATCTAATATCTATTTGTTATTTCCCAAATAGGCTGCGACACTTTCTTGATCTGCTTTCATAGCTTTTTTACCTTTGTGCCAGTCAGCCGGACATACTTCTCCATTTTCTTCGAAAAATTGCAAAGCATCTACCATTCTTAATACTTCGTCTACGCTTCTACCCAAAGGCATATCATTTACGACTTGATGTCGAACAATTCCATCCTTGTCTATTAAAAACAGTCCCCTGTAAGCTACAGGTGCACCAGAAAAAGAAACTGTTCCATCTTCATCATACACATATTCACCTGCTAACACATCATAATTCTCAGAAATAGTTTTTGATGCATCTGCCACGAGTGGATATTTCACACCCTTGATACCACCATCCTTGGGTTCGGTTTGCAACCATTTCCAGTGTGAAAATTCCGAATCGGTAGAACAGCCAACAACAGCTACATTTCTCTTTTCAAACTCTTCTATTTTCTTTTGCATGGCCACGATTTCTGTTGGGCATACAAATGTAAAATCAGCAGGGTAAAAGAAAAATACCACGTGTTGTTTTCCCAAATACTGGTCCAAAGAAAAATTCTCTACTATCTCTCCACCATTGACTACCGCATTGACCCGGAATGATGGTGCTTTTTTTCCCACTAATACTGCCATAATTTTATAACTATTTAATGTTAATAATAAATTCAAGCTAAAATTAAAACTATAACAAAGTAAATACAATTTTGTTTAGACACACACCTATTACTATTACTGAATTAATGGAAATTTTCACCAGGTATTTCATGTTTTCCTGTCCCTCCTTGATAAATCTTCTTTTAAAAAACCCCGTGGGTGTTCTATAAGAATATATCAATCGCATATCTTTATTCCATTAAAATACAGAATATAAACATATTATATCGGTAAAAGAAAAATGGGCCACTTATTGAAGGTCATTTTAAAATTTATTACACTACAAGATAATTAGCTGATTGATTTAATTATATTTTTGAGCAGGAAAATGAATTAATACCAGCCTCGATTTTTATTAACTTATTATTTTTCCTCCAGTACATCATCAGAATTAAAAGTAAAGCCAAGTCGTTTCCCGGTTTGAATCCTGGAATCATTAATTTTTTCAAATATTTGGGCAACAGAGATAATTTTTACATTATCATAAGGTGGTACCAAAAGGTCAAACTCTAAAGAATACAAGATAGCGGAAAAAACTATTTTTTTCAATTCCGATTTATTGACAACTGCATTAGCAAAATCGTTGTATAAGAAACCTAGCTGTCTTTTTCCCTCAACGAAATAATGCATATCCTTGTTGATAAATATTCTTGCAATAAGATATCCTAAATCTTCAATTCTCCTATATTTTAATGAATCGGAAAGAAAATTATAAACATTAATGATTCCACAGAAGGTGCTCCATTCGGTTTTTTGGACATAAGAATTTTTCCAAATATGATGTTCTCGGCTAAATTCGAAAACATGGTTATACATGCTAAAAAGTAAAGAATCATCTCCTAATTTTAATTCTGCTTCGCATTTTCCTTTTTCATTATATTCCAATTGGATATCATTCTTCAAAAGCATATTATATTCTTCAACAACTTCTGTAAGAACATTCTTCAATACCGCAAAAGCCTCTAAGGTGTTCTTGTAGGCCAGTCGCTTCACAAGTGGCTTTTCTGACAAAGTATTGACTAATAGTTCCCGGTTTTTTTTATCATCCACCGCCATAGAAAATAATTTTAAATTCATAAAGCTTGAAAAAACCCGGGGAATACAATTGCCAGTTTCCTGGAACTATATCTTTATTTTAAACCGGGTCAATAGGCCTTGGCAAAAAGAACCTTTTGCTTGGAAGGTTTACCAGATAAAATAGATTTTCCTTCCTCTAATTTTGCATCAAGTGGTATACATCGAATGGTAGCTTTTGTTTCTTCTTTAATTTTTTGTTCTGTCTCAGATGTACCATCCCAATGAGCTAAAATAAATCCACCTTTTTTTTCCAAAACCTCTTTAAATTCATCATACGAATTTACTTCAGAAGTGTTACTGTCCCTGAAATTTTTTGCAAGCTTAAATATGTTTTCCTGTATTTCATCGAGCATCACGGGAATTTTTTCTTCTATATTTTCAAAAGGTATCACTTGCTTTTCGAGTGTATCTCTCCTGGCTATCTCCAATGTTCCTTCTTTTAAATCCCGGGGACCAATGGCGATACGAATTGGCACACCCTTTAATTCATATTCTGCAAATTTCCAACCGGGCTTATGAGTATCCCTGCTATCAAATTTGACGGTTAAACCTTTAGCTTCTAATTTTCTTTTTAATTCTTCCGCCTTCTCGGCAATAACACCAAGATCATCCTTGCTCTTGTAAATCGGCACGATTACCACGTGTATGGGAGCTAATTTAGGGGGTAATACCAAGCCGTTATCATCGGAATGAGCCATGATTAATGCCCCCAATAACCTAGTAGAAACTCCCCAGGAGGTAGCCCAAACATATTCCTGTTTGCCTTTTTCATCCGTGTATTTTACATCAAACGCCCTAGCAAAATTTTGTCCAAGAAAATGAGAAGTTCCTGATTGCAAAGCTTTTCCATCTTGCATTAATGCTTCTATACTATAGGTTTCCAATGCCCCCGCAAATCGCTCACTCTCTGTTTTAGTTCCCATGATAACAGGCAAACCCATGTAATTTTCAGCGAAATCAGCATAAACCTTAATCATCTTTTTAGTTTCCTCCAAGGC